>NZ_JAPTFO010000229.1:0-1034 GCF_030985515.1 Stenotrophomonas sp. Sm10 | reverse complement strand
CTACCGGGGACGCGTGGGTAGCGCCGGGCCATGCCCGGCGGCCGCTCTTCAATCCCAGGCCGGCGCAATGCCTTCCGGATTCGCCAGGCGATGGCCACGATCCAGCTTGGCGATCTGCGCCATGTCTTCGTCGGTCAGCCGGATCGCTGCCGCTTCGAGGTTGCTCGACAGGTTCTCGCGCTTGGTCGACGACGGGATCACCGAGAAGCCCTGCTGCAGCGCCCAGGCCAGCGCGATCTGCGCCGGAGTGGCCTGGTGACGGCCGGCAATGGCCTGGATCGCCGGGTCCTTGATCACCTCGCCATAGGCCAGGCTCATGTAGGCGGTGACGTGGATGCCGTTGTCCTGCAGGAACTTCACCAGCAGGCGGTTCTGCAGGTAGGGATGGATCTCGATCTGGTTGGTGGCGATGGCATCGGCGCCAAGGATCTCGATGGCCTTGCGGGTCTGGGCGATGGTGAAGTTGGAGATGCCGATCGCCTTCGTCAGGCCCTGTGCCTTGGCCTCGGCCAGCGCCGGCAGGTACTCCTCCATCGGCACGTCGACCTTGTCGTTCGGCGACGGCCAGTGGATCAGCGTCAGGTCCACATGATCGGTACGCAGCTTTTCCAGACTGGTATGCAGGCTGGCCAGCAGCGCTTCCCGCTTGAACGCGGTGATCCAGACCTTGGTGGTCAGGTAGATCTCTTCGCGCGGCACGCCGGAATCGGCGATGGCCTGGCCGACCTCGGCTTCATTGCCGTAGATCTGCGCGGTATCGATGGCGCGGTAGCCGACATCCAGCGCGTTGCGCACCGAGTCGATCACGGTCTGGTCTTTCAGGCGGAAGGTACCGAGACCGAAGGCGGGGACAGTCATGGGGGCTCCAGCAGAGGGGGAGGGAGGCGGGAATATCCACGAAAGGGTAGGCCAGCGGCCGTGTGCATGCCGGCAACGGTGCATTGCATCGACGTGTACGACGGCAGGTGGTGGTGGGTGCGGGCCGTTGGTCCGGACTGTTCATGCCGCCACCCATGCAGCGTTGGGAGCTGCCG
>NZ_JAPTFO010000228.1:0-1060 GCF_030985515.1 Stenotrophomonas sp. Sm10 | reverse complement strand
AATCAAAATTAATTCATCAATTTTTCTATTAGATGGTATTTCATTAATGAAATACGCTTCACAGTTAGAGCGATAACAAACAGGATACAAATCATTTTTTTCAAATAAAATGTTTTGCAATTCTTTGATTAGCCACAACTTATTTGAATCTATTTCAATACCTTTCCTACCATTCTTTAGAGACTTATATGCTTCTTGATAGTAAAGATAGAGATAAAGAACAACCAGTTGTTGCTCAATTTGGACATATTCCTTTTTATCACGACCGATTAATTCCAAATTAACATAATCATTGAAACGTTCTCTGTCTCTTAAATTTTTATCGTCCATTATGAAGACTCTCTTGAATCCATCAGAAAGCTTTATTTTAAATCTCTCTTCTAATTGTTCAAAATAATCTCCCCATATTTTCATAGGATGTAAAACATAAGGAATATCAAATCTTCTGTCTATTATTTTTGAAAGATAATTATTATCATTTCTATGTAGAAGTTCTATATCTCCAACAAATATAATTGGAAGTTTCCCATTTAACAAACTAAAAAGTTTGTAACTAGCTTCTTGTTGAATATTAGTCATTCTATCAAAGTCATCAACAACTAGAACTTTTCTTTTGAATGAAAAATATTTTCGAGTCAATAACCAGCTATAAATTCCATCTGATTTTATTTTCAAAAATTGATGAATTGCTACTATTAAAGCAATCACTCCTGCGAATAAAACAACCCAATTAGGTACATAAGCGCTTAGCCCCAAATCAACTACATTAGTCATTAGGATTGATAATGCAATGCATAGAATTACAATTAATCTTAAACCCCAATAAACAAATGGATGTAAATTCGCAAAAACTGTCTCTAAAGTTGAACGACTGTCATTTAATCTCCAAAAATCAATAGTAACTAGTTTAACTTGTTTCGTATCATTGATATCTTTAAGAAAAGTAGATTTACCAGATCCCCAATTCCCATTAAGAAAATACGTTTTATTTTCTTTTAATAAATCAGCAAAATTTTTTGCTGCTGTTGATGTATCGATTTTCTCTAGTTTAATATAATTC
>NZ_JAPTFO010000227.1:0-1069 GCF_030985515.1 Stenotrophomonas sp. Sm10 | reverse complement strand
AAGGGGATCGTCGATGTAGGCAAGCTAACGTCGGTGCGGTACCACCCCAGCCCTTTAAAGATAGCTGGGAGCCGTACAAATGTCTGATTCTCTCGATATTGGCGTGGACGTGGACTCCAAGGAGTTCGTGCCGGCGGTGGCCGACCGCAAGGCCGGTGACAGGGTCGCCAACACCCGGGCCGGGATAGCCAAGTGGCTCAAAACCTTGCCCCAGCGATGCCGGATTGGCATGGAAGCGACGGGACGGTACTACGAGTTGTTGGCTCGGATGGCTGGCCAGGCGGGCCACGTTGTCTATGTAATCGATCCACGGCTGATCAAGAACTACGCTCGGGCGACGGGCTCGCGCGGCAAGACAGATGCCATGGATGCCCAAGCGATCGCCCGCTATGTGAAGAAGGAGAGCGACCGCCTGCGTGAATACGTACCGCGTACTGACGAGCAGCAGCAGATGCACGATTTGCTGCGCAAGCGGCGAGCGCTGGTGGAGACGCGCGCGCGCTTGGAGCAATCCTTCGGGGTAAGCAAAAGTGACCCTGGGGAGCTGTCTGATCTGTTCTGCGCTCTGGCTGGGACGCTGTCGGAGCTGGAAAGCGAACTGCAGCGCTTGGGCCGCGATGGAGAGCATGGCGCGCTCTACAAGCGCCTGCTGACCATCCCGGGTATCGGCCCTGCCGTCGCGTCCCACCTGATTTACTACATGACGCGCTGGCCGTTGGCCAACGCCAACGCATGGATTGCCTGCACCGGCCTGGATCCCCGGCCCAACGAGTCTGGCGGCAGAACTGGACGACGTCGGCTGTCCAAACAGGGCGCACCGATGCTGCGCCAGATGCTCTACATGGCTGCAATGGGGCTCAAGCGGTGTCGCCGGGGGCAACCGCTCTACGACGAGCTGGCAAAACGCGGTCACCCCAGCACCGCCGTCTTCAACATTCTGGCAAGGAAGCTGGCCAGGATCGCCTGGGGCGTGTTCAAAAGCGGCCGAGACTTCGATCCGGCCATGCTGAAGGTGGGTCAAGCCTGCTTCCAGCAGGCTTGACCACGAACATAGGATCTCGACTCTACA
>NZ_JAPTFO010000226.1:0-1071 GCF_030985515.1 Stenotrophomonas sp. Sm10 | reverse complement strand
GGTGTAATTGCTTCATTAACATCTGCAGGTTTTGGTTGATTTCCTTCTACTACGTATACAGGTTTAACATCTGAACCTTTCACATTTACTGTTACTGGAATTTCTGAAGTATACGTTGTTCCGTCTGGTGATGTAAATGTTACTGGAACTTTTACAACTACTGGTTCACCTTTTTTATTAGCAATATCAGCAGGAATTTCAGGAATTTCTCCTACAGTAACTGTATATCCTTCTGGTACTTTTGCAGGGAAGTCAGGAGTTTTAAATAACTCAATTGCTTTATTTTTTAGAGTTTCTTTAACTTTATCCGGAGTAGCTCCTTTAGGTACATCAACTTCACCTTCTGTTCTAGGAAGAACAGTAACTGGTACTGTTACATCTTCTGTAACTTCAGTTCCATCTACATTGTGAGTAACTGTTGTTGGAATTTTTAATCCTGACTCTCCAGCTTTTCCATCCGTTTTAAAGATATCAGTTGCTTTTGGTTCATTAGCTGTACCTTTTTTGCCATCAATTTCAGATGGTTCAACTTTTTCTTTAACACTTGCTGGTGTAATTTCATCACCTTCAAATACTACAACAGGTTTTGTCTTAGATTCGACAACGTTTACTTCAATATCAACTGTTGTTTCATAAGTTTTACCATCTACGGTATAAGTTACAGGTACATTAACAACCCCACGACCGTCTTCAGCAACTTTCGTAATTGCGATATTATCTTTATTAACAAAAGTTGAACCATTAGTATCACCTAATGTAGCCGTACCAGTAACATCGTTTAATAACTTAGTAAATTCTGGTGTTTTAATAGCTTCTTGTGCTTTTTTATAAGCAATAGCTTTTAATTGATCATCAGTTGTGTTAATTGGTACTGTAATAACTGAGTTAGTTTGTAAACTATTAATAAAGATTACTTTACCATATTTGTGGTTTGGATCATCTGAATCAGCCAAACCATTACGGTTAAATTCATTTACATAGTCTGGAGTTAATCCATGTGCAGTGTATGAGTACAGTCTGTTACCCTCTGCATCTGTATCTCCGAATCCACTCTTAACTGTTACTTTAAAG
>NZ_JAPTFO010000225.1:0-1108 GCF_030985515.1 Stenotrophomonas sp. Sm10 | reverse complement strand
CTAATAGATGCCATACGCATTCCTGAAGGACCCATCTTAATTTTTTTATCAAAATTTCTATTCTTACTATCAAGTTCTATCAAATCAACTTCAATATTTTCAGGGGAAAATCCCCAGTAATAACTCTTTGGTGTCGTGGAGTTGGAATCGAGAACGTACTTTTTCTCTCCCATCTCTAACACATCAAAATAAGCAACATCCAATCCTCTAAAATTAATTTTCAAAATTACCACCCAAACACTTTCTAGCTAATTTAATAAATTCTTATTCAGCTTCTCGAATTCCTTACATTGTGACATTTTAAATTCTAAACAACATTCGATAAAACAGCTGACATTTCAACTCGACGGTTGCTTTTCTCAATCGAATTTATAAATTCACTTTCCTTTCACTAAATAAATTGCAGCACTGATTTGAACCAATTTTTCTTTAGATTCTAAACTTAGTAGTATATCGTATCTGTCATAGTACGCATATCCAAGACTGACTGAAAGTTTTGTGTCAGATGGAAGGTTATACTTTTCCACTATTTTTTTATATAACTCTGATTGATTTTCTGGTTGGTAAATAATATCACTCAATTCAGTTTCTGCGCTCTTAAATGTTTTTTCCACATCTAAGGAAGCGAAATAATCTCTTGAAACCATTAAATTTAGAATTTCCTCATCAAATAAAGGATTTATATCTGACCCATAATTTAACTTCCCATTAGAATATGTAACCGGAACAGTTTCGTTATCCTCGCCAAGTGTTATTGTGTAATTACCTTTAATGTCAGCTTGATTAATATCTAAGTCCACTTCGTACTTTTTGACTTCAGATTGATTTTTCATATAAACATCACTAGTGTATGACTTTACTTCAGTAAAGTCTTTCTTGTCTTGTTCTAAAAATTTAAATATAGGCTCAAACGTTTTCTCAAATTCATATTGTTCCTTTGTTCTGTTTTTGGGAATGGTTTCACCCCAAAAACTACATCCATTCAATGAAAACAGTGATACCAGAATGATTACCAAGCCAGCAATCCATAATAAATGCTTATATTTTGTCATTTATTTCTCCAAAAATACAAAGTCTAAGAATATTATAGCATGAAAATACTGAAAAT
>NZ_JAPTFO010000224.1:0-1109 GCF_030985515.1 Stenotrophomonas sp. Sm10 | reverse complement strand
CCAGACAATAAAATCCAGATTGCGATAAATCGTTTCATGTTCACTCCCTGTAATTATTGTAAATTTCAATAGCTGGAATTGATTCGTTATCAATAGCAGAAGTGATTATCAGCTCATGTCCTACTTTTTTCTGAAATTCTAGCAACTCCTCTATCGAATTGATTTCGATAAAATGACCCTCTGCACCGTTCGGTAATTCTCTTTGTATTCGACCTTTAGACGTTTTATGATTAACTCCTTCAGAAAGCCAATTGCCTTCCATCCAAGAAAATCGCTCATCATGTTCTTCAAATGTCGAACAGAATCTAACTTCTATTTTTGTGTATTTTTTAATCACGGCGTTAGGGATTCGACTTTCAACCCACCCGCTTGTGCTTGTTAGTAAAAATTCCATCACTCCACCTCCTCATCGTATGGTATATCTCCATTTGATAAATACTTAGATTCAATCATCAAGAAATCGTTGACACATTGCTGACTACAGAAACAATTTTCAACATCATTAAATAATACAAGAATAACATGATTCTCTTGTACTACCAGAAACTCGTCTTCGAGTTCTTTGCAACAGTTCGAACACTCATAACTCATCACTCCACCTCCTCAATCTCAATCCCTTCACAATCGAACACCCAACCGAAGCCTGCTTCTTCTAGTTCTTTGCGGGTAAGTTTAGAATATGCTCTGCAACTGTAGAAAAAAATAGCATTCTCATCAGGATTACTCATAATGTACTGATTAGATGCTTTAATCTTAACCAGATACCTCTTCTCTTCATCGACCTCGTAGCCGAAAATCCATGCTCGGGCGAATATTTCTTGGTTGCTCGTCTTTTTAATCCATAATATCAAATCGAAACTTTGGTTGTTTTCTTTCATAAAATTTGGATTCATAGCAGTATATAGACTAGATGTCAAATGTGCTTTACAAACCTCAATCCAATCCGCCACAACCTGCGGGACTTTGACTGGTTTTGGTTCGTCTAGTTGTTCCAAATCTCTTCGAATATTTTTTAAAAGAGTTTTTCCGCTAACAAAATCCACAACACATTCAGCCGCTTCATATTTATCAATCAATTCCTGCTTATTCATCTTCCAACTCCTTTATTC
>NZ_JAPTFO010000223.1:0-1116 GCF_030985515.1 Stenotrophomonas sp. Sm10 | reverse complement strand
GGAAAATAATAGCACCAGTCATGGCCAGTATGACGATGATAAATAGGACTCTTAAGAATTTGTTAATGGGAGCTCCTAAACTCTTTTTTAATGTTCCCGACTAGTCTAACATAAATGAGAGGATTTAAAAAAATGACGAACAAATCTATATCTCAAAATATATTCTAAAAACCTCACTTATTATTGAACGTGTTAATAATTAATGAGAAAAGTCAGGATATTTTTGAGATTAAATTAATCCAGATTTGTAACTGCCTAAACCAAATTTTTCTTTGAACTTCAATTCTTTCTGTAGTATACTATTACAAGTAATTTTATGAATAGAAAAAGAGGTCACCATGTTATACAAAATCATACAAAAATACTGGGATAAACGTTATCATGGATATTCTCAAAAAAATAAAAAAGAACTTGAAAGTCTTCAACTAGAAAAATGGAAGTATGAACTGATACGTTGTCTACCAAAGGATAGCACAACTAGTATTTTAGACATCGGCACAGGACCCGGATTTTTTCCGATTTTGTTAACACAAATTGGTTATACTAATGTTACTGCAATCGACGTTTCAGAAAATATGCTACAGATTGCACAAGAGAATCTCCTTCAATATAGAAAAAATTCAAGCACAGTTCGCTATCTACAAATGAATGCCCAAGAGTTGGACTTTGAGCCAGAATCTTTTGACGTCATTATAATGCGGAATGTTACATGGAATTTGGAAAATCCTGAAAAGGCTTATGAGGCCTGGTTACGCACTCTCAAACCAGGTGGACAACTTCTTATTTATGATGCCAACTGGTACTCTTATCTCAATGATCCTGCTATTCGTTCACAATTTGAGAATAATCTAAAGATCGTTTCCAGCGAACAATTAGAAGATTACTGGCATGGTGAAGGGGTCGATGAGGCCTTGATTGAGGAGATTGCCCGCCAATTACCACTAACCAAACGCCTTCGTCCCGCATGGGATCTAGAGTTTTTGAATCAATTTGAAGAGGTCGAAGCTACGGTTGACACCGAATTTGGACCAAAAATTTGGAGCCGAGAAGAAGAACTCAATTACGCAGCCACACCGATGTTTGCCCTTTATATAATCATAACCACCCGTCTAACGG
>NZ_JAPTFO010000222.1:0-1128 GCF_030985515.1 Stenotrophomonas sp. Sm10 | reverse complement strand
CCGGTACAGTACCGGGAGCAGGCCCAACAGGCCCAATCGGCCGCCTGACCCCTGTCCAAGTCTCGGGGGTCACTTCACCATGGGGGCTCGATGGCGCCATCCATGGCGCCAACGGTTCCGGCCAGCCCCTCCCCTCCGCCACCGGACCGTTTCCTGCGAGCGCGGGCAGCACTTCAGCGCGTCGGTGAGGTTCGAAAAGCGGGTTCTGGTAGTGCTGTCCTGCAGGAAGAATCAAAGCGATGAACGCGCACGCACCTCAATCCCGCCCCTTGACCTCAACCAATGTTGAGGTGCGATAACAGTCTCCCCACGGCCAGCCCTCTGGCCTTCCCCACGGAGATTGCTTCGATGTCGTACTCGCTTCCCCCGCTCCCCTACGCCTACGACGCCCTTGAGCCGCATTTCGATGCGCGCACGATGGACATCCACCACAGCAAGCACCACCAAGCCTACGTCAACAACCTCAACGCCGCCATCGAGCAGGCCGGCATCGCCGAGCAGGCGGTCGAGGCGCTGATCGCCAACCTCGATGCCGTGCCCGAGGCGCAGCGCGGCGCCATCCGCAACAACGGCGGCGGCCACGCCAACCACAGCCTGTTCTGGACCGTGCTCAGCACCAACGGTGGTGCACCCGATGACGAACTGGCCGCCGCCATCGACCGTGACCTCGGCGGTTTCGATGCTTTCAAGGAGGCCTTCACCAAGGCGGCGCAGACCCGCTTCGGCAGCGGCTGGGCCTGGCTGACCAGCGATCGCGATGGCCGCCTGCAGGTGGAAAGCAGCGCCAACCAGGACAGCCCGCTGATGGGTGCAGCCGTGGGCCTGTCGGGCAACACCCCGATCCTCGCACTGGATGTCTGGGAACACGCCTACTACCTGCACTACCAGAACCGTCGCCCGGACTACATCGGTGCGTTCTTCAACATCATCAACTGGGCCGAGGTCGGCCGGCGCTACCGCCAGGCCAGGGCCTCATGAGCGGCGAAACGCTGCCGTACGCCGGGCCGTGGGGGGGGGGGTTTGCCCCCCCCCCCCCCCCGCGCGGGGGCCCCCGCCCAGCGATCCGGCCGTGCCGGACGTGCCGGTGGCCGGCGGTGCGCTGCCCGGAACCGGTGCCCCGCCGACGCC
>NZ_JAPTFO010000221.1:0-1143 GCF_030985515.1 Stenotrophomonas sp. Sm10 | reverse complement strand
CACTTTCAGCATGGCCGGGTCAAAGTCCCGGCCGCTCTTGAAGACGCCCCAAGCGATCCTGGCCAGCTTTCTGGCCAGGATGTTGAAACTGGCAGTACTGCTGTGGCCGCGTTCGCGGATGGCGTTGTAAAGGGCTTTGCCATTTTTGGAGCGGGTCAGTCCCATGGCCGCCATGTAGAGGATCTGGCGCAGGCTGGCGTTGCCGCGCTTGGACAGGCGCCGCCTACCGATCCGGGCGCCGGATTCGTTGGGGCGCGGATCCAGGCCGGTACAGGCGATCCAGGCGTCCGAGCTGGTCAAGGGCCATCGTGTGATGTGATGGGTGACGAAGGCCGCTACCGTCGGCCCAACCCCCGGAATGGTCATGATCCGCCGATACAGGTCGCGCTGTTCGCCACTGCGGCACAGTTGCTGAATCTGTTGGTCGAGCAGGGCAATGGCCTCTTTCAGACCATCGAAGATGCGCCCAAAGATGGCCGACTCCGACGCCCCCGCGCCTAGCGAGAGATTCAACTTCGCCTTGCTCCGGACCAGGCTGTCACGTTGCTGGAGCAGCACATGCAGCTGCTCCTGCGCAGGCGATCGGGCGACATGCTCATGCAGATTGTCGGCCTCCTTGGCGATGTAACGCGCAATGACCTGCGCGTCACCTGAGTCGGTTTTGCCGCGGCAGGCCACGCCCTTGGCGTAATGTTTGATGTCGCGCGGATTGAGCACAAAGACGACGTGGCCGGCCTTCTGGGCAGCTTGAACCACAAGCTCGTGGTAGCGATTGGTTGCTTCCACTCCAATGCGAGACCCGACCGGCAGAGTGGACAGCCACTTACCGATGGCTGACGCTGAATTGGGGATTCGAGTGCTGCCCTTGGTGCCATGGCGTGCCACCACAAGGCTCTTTGAGTCGGCATCGATGCCGACGGCCAAATGATCTGACATCTGCGCAACTCCCAGCTATTGTTGAGGGGCTGGGGTGGTACCGCACCACGTTGGCTTGCCTACATCGGCGGTCCTCAAAGGCCGCTAGATCCTTTATCGACGTTAAGGTGCGGGATGGGGATCGCTCGGCTCGTCTGTCGGCTGCTATCCGCAGATATCATGTTGACGGTCCCTCCACCCTGGCTCCTACATACCGCGTAGGAGCCG
>NZ_JAPTFO010000220.1:0-1144 GCF_030985515.1 Stenotrophomonas sp. Sm10 | reverse complement strand
ATATATGAGTGAAATAGTTATTAATGCTCAGAATTTATCTAAAAATTTTTATAATTTTGATTCAAGACTCCCATTTATCAAGAGATTTTTGAAACGTAATCAAATAACGATTCGAGCTGTTCAAGATATTAGTTTTACGATTAAGAGAGGGAGTATAGTTGGCTTTATTGGGAGTAATGGAGCTGGTAAATCCACAACGATTAAAATGTTGACTGGGACTCTTTATCCTAGTTCCGGAAAATTAGAAGTGAATGGAGAAATTCCATTTAAAAGAAGTATAAATTTTAGAAAAAAAATTTCAATAGTAGTAGGAAATAAATTACAGTTATTTCAAGATGTTTCGGCTATAGATTATTTTCAATTGATTGGTACTTTATATGAGGTAGAACCGGCGATTTTACAAGAACGAATTCAGGAGTTAAGCAATTTGTTGAATGTAGAAGATCAGCTTTACCAGCAGGTCCGGACCCTCTCTCTTGGACAAAAAATGAAAATGGAGTTTATCGCGGCATCTTTAACAAGTCCGGAAATATTATTTTTAGACGAGCCTACTATAGGGTTAGATATACAGTCTAAAAAAGATATCAGAACATTTTTAAAGAAAATGAATGAAGAATGTCATACTACCATTATTTTAACGAGTCATGATATGGATGATATTTCGTCTGTTTGTGACGAATTAATCGTCATTGACAAAGGAAAAATTATTTTGCAGGAGTCAATGGATGTTATTTTATCTAAAATTTCTGATATTAAATATTTAAAGATAAAAATGACATTAGATTTGGTACCAGAGTTATGCTCTGTTAAAGGAGTAGAAGTCATTTCTCAAAAAAAATCGGAATGTATACTAAAAATACCTAGAGATTTTGTCTTTGAGACATTAGAATCAATCAATAAGCTTGTAGATATAGAAGATTTTGAAATATCAAATCTTTCTTTAGAAGAAATTATTTTACAAAACTATTTTACAAAAAAGGAGCACAATTGAAAAAAGAAATGTCTATTATTCTGATATCATTTCGATCTATTTTGAACTATAAATCAAGTGTACTATTGTTAATGTTACAGGCAAGTATACAAATTATGATATCAGTATTTTTATGGACATATTTATATCAGAATAAACATATAAATATAGCTG
>NZ_JAPTFO010000021.1:0-55839 GCF_030985515.1 Stenotrophomonas sp. Sm10 | reverse complement strand
GCAGTACCTGGGTTGGTGCCGACCGTTGGTCGGCACACGGCCTATCGCGTATGCCCGAACACCAGCTCGATCACGAACTGGCTGCCGAAGAACGCCAGCAGCAGCAACAGCATCGCCGCCAGCGTCCAGTGCACCGCCTTCATGCCGCGCCAGCCGTAGCGGCGGCGGCCGATCAGCAGCACGCCGAACACGATCCACGACAGCACGCTCAGCACGGTCTTGTGCACCAGCTTCTGCGCCAGCAGGTCATCGACGAACAGTACGCCGGTGACCAGGGTCAGGGTCAGCAGCGCGAAGCCGACGGTGATCACCCGGAACAGCAGCGATTCCAGGTCGGCCAGCGGTGGCAGCGCGCGTAGCCATGGCCGGAACTCGCGGCGGCGCAGCGCGCGCTCCTGCAGCCACAGCATGATCGCCAGCAGGGCGGCGATGCTCAGCGTGGCATAGGCCAGCAGGGCCAGCCAGGCGTGGCTGGCCAGGCGCCAGCCCAGCACCTTGCTCGGCTCGTGGCCGTAGCCGTGGTAGGCCAGCAGCAGCACGGCAGCCAGTGGGAACACCACCACGCCCAGCGCCGACATCCGCCCGCGCGCGCCGACCAGCGAGGTCAGCCAGGCCATGCCCAGGCCGACCAGCGACAGCGCGGCGAAGAAGTGCATGTCCGGCCCGCCGGTGGTACGCATCGCCACCATCACGTGGTAACCGCCATGCAGCAGCATCGCCGGCAGGGCGGGCCACAGCCAGGTGGGCGAGCCGGTGGTTTCATCGCGGCCGAGCGCGCGCACCAGCAGGGCACTGGCAGCCAGGTAGAGCAGGACGGCGATGAGAACGATTGTCATCGTTGCAGTTTCGCATACCCCTGTGATGCTGGCGACGGCCCTGTGGTCGCAGTCCGGGGCGACGGCCGGACCCGTTATACTGTCTGCCTTATTGTCCCCCGCTTTCAGACAGGTTGCGCCGCATGTTCGAGTCCCTGACCCAGCGCCTTTCCGGCACCATCGAGCGCCTGCGTGGCCGTGGCCGCCTGACCGAGGAGAACATCCGCGAGGCGACCCGTGAAGTGCGCATCGCACTGCTCGAAGCCGACGTCGCGCTGCCGGTGGTGCAGGCCCTGATCGAGCGCATCAAGGTGCGCGCGGTCGGCCAGGAAGTGCTGAAGTCGCTGACCCCGGGCCAGGCCCTGATCAAGGTCGTGCGCGACGAGCTGACCGCCGTGATGGGCGCCGAAGCCAGCGACCTGAACCTCAACGTTCCCGCTCCGGCCATCATCCTGATGGCAGGCCTGCAGGGTGCCGGCAAGACCACCACGGTCGGCAAGCTGGCCAAGCACCTGAAGGAAAAGCGCAAGAAGAAGGTGATGGTGGTGTCGGCCGACGTCTACCGCCCGGCCGCGATCGAGCAGCTCAAGACCCTGGCCGAGCAGGTGGGCGTGCTGTTCTTCCCGTCCAGCGCCGACCAGAAGCCGGAAGCCATCGTGCGCGCGGCCATCGACGATGCGCGCAAGTCGTTCGTGGACGTGCTGCTGGTCGATACCGCCGGCCGCCTGGCCATCGACGAAGCGATGATGGCCGAGATCAAGGCCCTGCACGCGGCGGTGAATCCGGCTGAAACGCTGTTCGTGGTCGACGCCATGACCGGCCAGGACGCGGCCAACACCGCCAAGGCCTTCGGCGATGCGCTGCCGCTGACCGGCGTGGTGCTGACCAAGACCGACGGCGACGCCCGCGGCGGTGCCGCGCTGAGCGTGCGCTACATCACCGGCAAGCCGATCAAGTTCGTCGGTGTCAGCGAAAAGCCGGAAGGCCTGGACGTGTTCCACCCGGACCGCATCGCCAGCCGCATCCTCGACATGGGCGACGTGCTGTCGCTGGTCGAGCAGGTCGAACAGCAGGTCGACAAGGACAAGGCCGCCAAGCTGGCCGAGAAGGTCGCCAAGGGCAAGAAGTTCGACCTGAACGACATGCGCGACCAGCTGGAGCAGATGCAGAACATGGGTGGCATCGGTGGCCTGATGGACAAGCTGCCGGGCCTGGGCAACATCCCCGATCATCTGAAGCAGCAGGTCAGCCAGGGCAAGGAAGTGCCGCGCATGATCGCCATCATCAACTCGATGACCAAGAAGGAACGGCGCAACCCGAACCTGCTCAACGGCTCGCGTCGCGCGCGCATTGCCAAGGGCTCGGGCGTGACACCGGCCGACGTCAACAAGCTGATGAAGCAGTACATGCAGATGGAAAAGATGATGAGCAAGATGGCCGGCGGCGGCATGAAGGGCATGTTGCGCAGCATGAAGGGCATGATGGGCGCCATGGGTGGCCGCGGCATGCCGTTCCGTTGATGACGGCCCCGGTCGCAGTCTGATGTAGCGCCCGAGCCCACGCTCGGGCGGCGGCGCACAGTCGCCGCAGCAGGCCGTCAGGCAGCAGGCTCGACTCTTCCCCTGTCCTGCGCGCACCATGAGGGCCTGTCCGAAACGATGGGCCGTCATGCAGAGTTCCGCTGTATCTTCCCGCGTCGAGGCGTTCTGCCGGCGCTTTGACGTTTCCGTTCCGATCCTGCTGGCACCTATGGCCGGCGCCTGTCCGGTGCCGTTGTCGGCCGCGTTGGCCAATGCCGGCAGCATGGGTGCGATGGGCGCGGTGCTGTCGTCATCTGCCGATATCGGTCGCTGGATGGAGGACTTCCGCGCGACCTCCACCGGCCCGGCACAGGTGAACCTGTGGGTGCCTGACCCCGTGCCGACCCGTGACGTTGCCGCCGAGGCCGCCAGCCGCGCCTTCCTCGCGCAGTGGGGCCCGGACGTGCCGGCCAGCGCCGCCGATGCCACGCCCGCCGACTTCGAAGAACAGTTCGCCGCGCTGCTGGCGGCGCGTCCTGCGGTGGCCTCGACCATCATGGGTGTGCTGCTGCCGCGCCACGTGCAGCAGCTGAAGGACGCCGGCATCGCCTGGATCGCGTGCGCGACCACGTTGTCTGAAGCACGCGCTGCCCAGGACGCCGGCGCCGATGCCGTGGTGGCGCAGGGCGTGGAAGCGGGTGGGCATCGTGGTTCATTCGATCCGGCGATGGCCGAGCGCCAGCTGGTCGGCCTGTTCGCGCTGCTGCCACGGCTGGCCGATCACCTGCACATCCCGGTGATTGCCGCCGGCGGCATCGCCGATGGCCGTGGTATCGCCGCCGCACTCACCTTGGGCGCCAGCGCCGTGCAGATCGGCACCGCGTTCCTGCGCACGCCGGAAGCGGCGATCGCCTCGGCGTGGGCCGATGGGCTGGCCGCCAGCGAACCGGAAGACACCTGGCCGACCCGTGCCTTCAGCGGTCGTCTGGGCCGTGGTCTGGCGACACCCTACGTGCGCGCCGCCGCCGCAGAAGGCGCCCCGGCGCCGCGTCCGTACCCGGTGCAGCGCGGCCTGACCGCGCCGATGCGCAAGCAGGCCGCGCAGGAAAACCGCCTGGCGGCGATGCAGGCCTGGGCCGGGCAGTCGGCGTGGATGGCGCCGGCGCAGCCGGCCGCCGACGTGCTGCGCGGCATGTGGGAGCAGGCGCAGGCACTGTTGCCATGATGGTGAGCTGCAACGGCCAGCCGGCGCAGGTGGAGGATCTGCTGCCGGCGCTGGTGAACTACGGCCACTTCACTTCGCTGCAAGTGCGCGACAGCGCAGCGCAGGGCTTGGACCTGCATCTGGCGCGGCTGTCGCAGGCCACGCGCGAACTGTTCGGCAGCAAACTGGATACGGCGCAGGTGCAGGGCTGGATGGCGCAGGCGCTGCGGCAGGCCGGCCTGGCCGATGCCTCGCTGCGGGTGACGGTGTACTCGCGCCGCTTCGATTTCCGCAATCCGCTGGCGGCGGTGCCGGTGGACGTGCTGGTGGCGGTTTCAGCGCCGGTGACGCTGACTGCCTCCAAGCGTGTGCGCAGCGTGACCTGGCAGCGCGAGCTGCCGCAGCTCAAGCATGTGGGCACCTTCGGCCTGTTCGCCGAGCGCCGCGCGGCGATGGCCGAAGGATTCGACGACGTGCTGTTCGTGACCGCCGATGGCGAAGTGAGTGAAGGCAGTACCTGGAACCTGGCCGTGCACGATGGTGAACGGCTGCTCTGGCCGCAGGCGCCGGCCCTGCGCGGGACCGCCGAGGCGCTGCTGAAGCAGCATTGGCCGGGGGCGCAGGCCACGCAGCCATTGCGGCTGGCGGATATGGCCGGCGTGAAAGCCGCTTTTGCCTGTAACGCCAGCGGTCTGTGGGCGCTGGAGGCCATTGACGGGCATGTCCTGGCCGGCTCGCCGGCGCTGGCTGAACAGGGCAGGGCGGTGCTGGCGGCGGTGGCCTGGCAGCCGCTCTCCTGAACGAGGCGCGCGGGCTGCCGGTCGCCAAGCATGGCCGGACGCTACCTTGAAGCGTTGCAGCCGGTAGCGCCGGGCCATGCCCGGCGGATGCCGCCGCAGCGAACAACGCACCGGGGTTCCAATCCGATATGAGTACGGTCACCGAGCAGCATCGCGCGGTAGCGATGCACGCAATCAAGATCATGGGGGGGGAGGGGCGGCCCAGGGTCCAGGCCTTTCACGATGATCATCGCCTGCGTTCGGTCGATATCCTTACGACGTCCAACTCGCCGGAAGCAGGGCTGAAGTCCATCTCGTCCATCGGTCTGTCGGATTTTGCTTTATGTCATTCAGAGGGGCACGAGCTGGAAACCCGCGTCGAGCTGTGCGCGTGTGCGGAAGATGACACGCAGCACTGGGACAACGTGGTCGCCTCGACCGCCTTTGCAATCATGCGTGATCGTGCGGCGGTGTGGCCGGGTTGCGTGATTCCCGACATCCTGCAGGACTACTTCCCATCGACCCGGATGCCGCACGTCTATCTGGTGCTGCCCTTCTTCTGGAATGACGCAAGTTTTCCAGGGTTGGAGGTTCCGCCGGTGGCGATCAACTGGCTGCAGTGCATCACCATCCACGAATCCGAGCGGCAACTTGTCGAGCGGATTGGCGGCGATGCATTTGACGACCTGCTGCAGCGGCACGAGGTAGATGTGCTGGACATGCATCGGGCGCCTGTCGCTGGAGCACGTTGACGTTATCGCCATGGGGACGTCGGCGGGGTAAGTCAGAAGTTGATCACATTGCTGAACAAAAGCCGCCGGGCATGGGCCGGCGCTACCGCGAGGGCGCGGCGTCATATGGGGTTGGCTAGGCCGGGCTCTGCCGCTATAATCGCCCGCTTACCTCGCCATCCTGGCGACTGGGCAATAGGAAAAACACCATGGTCAAGATCCGACTGACCCGCGGCGGCGCCAAGAAGCGTCCGTTCTACCACATCATCGTCACCGACGTGCGCAGCGCGCGCGACGGCCGCAACATCGAGCGCGTTGGCTTCTACAACCCGGTCGCCCAAGGCGCCGAGAAGCGCATCGAACTGGACCTGGCCCGTGTTGACCATTGGGTCAAGAACGGCGCCCAGCCGACCGACAAGGTCCGCAACCTGATCAAGGAAGCGACCAAGTCCCAGGCCGCTGCGGCCTGATCCTGACGGGCCACGCTTCGGCGTGGCCCTCTTGGTTGAAGCAGATGAAAGATATCGAGCGCCGCATCCTGCTGGGCAGGGTTGTCGGCGCTTTTGGTGTGCGCGGCGAGATCAAGCTCGAGTCCTGGACCGAGCCACGTTCCGCCATTTTCCGTTACCAGCCGTGGATCGTGCGCAGCCCGTCCGGCGTGGAAACCACGATAGAAGGTGTGCGTGGCCGTGACAGCGGCAAGCACCTGGTCGCCCGTTTCCCGGGCGTCGAGGACCGCGACGTGGTCGAAGCGATGCGCGGCACCGAAATCTACGTGGCCCGCAGTGCATTGCCGCCACCGAAGCCCGACGAGTACTACTGGGTGGACCTGGAAGGCCTGGACGTGACGACCACCGAGGGCGTCGCCCTGGGCCAGGTCTCGCACCTGTTCAGCACCGGCGCCAATGACGTGGTGGTGGTCCGGGGTGACCGCGAGCGGATGATCCCGTTCGTGCTGCCGGACTTCGTCAAATCGGTCGATTTCGAGGCCAATCTGGTCGTGGTCGACTGGGATCCCGAGTTCTGAGCAGACGCATGCGTTTCGACGTCATCACCCTGTTCCCCGAGTTCCTCGCCCAGTCCGCTGGATTGGGCGTGGTCGGGCGCGCGCGGGAGAAGGGGCTGTTCAGCCTGCATGGCTGGAACCCCCGTGATTACGCCGAAGGCAACTATCGCCGGGTGGACGACCGTCCGTTCGGCGGTGGCCCGGGCATGGTGATGCTGATCGAGCCGCTGCAGGCCTGCCTGCAGGCGATCCGTGAGGCTGATCCGACCCCGGCTCCGGTGATCTACCTCAGCCCGCAGGGTGCGCCGTTGACCCAGGCCAAGGTGCGGGAACTGGCGGCGCTGCCGCGCATGGTCCTGCTCTGCGGCCGTTACGAGGGCATCGACGAGCGTTTCCTGGAGGCCAATGTCGACCAGGAGATCTCCCTCGGCGACTACGTGCTGTCCGGGGGCGAGCTGGGCGCGGCGGTGATCATCGACGCCGTGGCCCGCCTGCAGGACGGTGCCCTGAACGATGCGGAATCGGCTGCGCAGGACAGCTTCGAGGGCGACCTCGGTCTGCTCGACTGCCCGCACTACAGCCAGCCGGCCCAGCACCCGCTTGGGGACGTGCCGGAGGTGCTGCGCTCGGGCAACCACGCAGCCATCGCCGCCTGGCGCCGCCAGCAGTCGCTGCTCCGGACTGCCCAGCGACGCCCGGACCTGCTGGATGAACAGGCGCTGGGCAAGGCCGACCGCAAACTGCTGGACCAGGCCCGCCAGGCCCGGAAACCCAAGGCCAGCCCCTAGCGCAGGGCTGGCCTTATCGGCTATCATGGCCAATTCCCGCCAGCCCCGGTTGGCGCGCGCAGTACCCAAAACAAACGTGCAGCACAGTCCGGTGACTGCATGAGCCCACGTTGTCGATACGACACGCCCACCCGAACAAGAATCGGTGTAACCCATGAGCAAGCTGAACAAGTCCATCGTCGCGGAATTCGAATCCGCCCAGATCACCCGTGAACTGCCGAAGTTCAGCCAGGGCGACACCGTTGTCGTCAACGTGAAGGTGAAGGAAGGCAGCCGCGAGCGCGTGCAGGCCTACGAAGGCGTCGTCATCGCCACCAAGAACGCCGGCCTGAACTCCTCGTTCACCGTGCGCAAGATCTCGCACGGCTACGGCGTCGAGCGCGTTTTCCAGACCCACAGCGCCATCATCGACTCGGTCGAAGTGAAGCGTCGTGGTAAGGTCCGCGCCGGCAAGCTGTACTACCTGCGTGGCCTGGAAGGCAAGGCTGCCCGCATCAAGGAAGACCTGGCTGCCGCTGCTGCCGCCAAGGCTGCCCGTCTGGCCGAAAAGGCCTGATAAACAACTTCGGTTGTTGCCGCGACGGCCACCTTCGGGTGGCCGTTTGCGTTTCCGGCATTGCATCGGCCACGATCGGGTGATGAATGACGTCAATCCGCACTATCCCGTCGTGATCCAATCGGCGCTGCGCTTTCTTGATGACAAGGGGCTGGCACGCGCGCAGTCGGCGCCGCTGTTGCATCGGCTGCTGTGGCGCGCAGGCATCGCACTGCCGCCGCCGATCCTGGCTGGTTTCGGTACCAATGCGCTGGTGCAGGGCCTGCTGTTCGGGCTGTTCTGGACCGCGCTGATGTGGCTGATGCTCTGGCAGGGCAGCGAGCGCCCGCTGGTGCTGTTGCTGGTGGCAGGCCTGTCGGCCGGAGCGCTGTTCGGCCTTGTGATGGCGGCGCTGATGCGCTCGCTGCGCCGCCACCGCCAGCTGCCGGAGTGGCGCCGGTTCCGCGCGCGGCAGGCGGACTGAGCCGATGGCGCACTGCGCCGTGAGGCCCGGCACAGGCCGCGCTAGGCTGCAGCGTCATTCCGATGGTCGTACCGTGCGATGCCTGCCAAGCGAACCGCACCCACCGCTTTGCCCACGCTGCTCACCGGTGGCAACCCGCAGATCGCCAAGGGCGAGGGCGATGCTCCGGTGCAGGCGTACATCGCCGCAATGCCGGATTGGAAACGTCCGATCGGCGCACGGCTGGATGCCCTGATCGAACGGGCCGTACCCGGGGTGCACAAGGCGGTGAAGTGGAACTCGCCGATGTATGCGGTGGCTGCGGGCGCAGGCTGGTTTCTCAGCTTCCATTGCTTCACGCGCTACATCAAGGTGGCCTTTTTCCGCGGCGCTGCCTTGACGCCGGTACCACCGGAGCGCTCCAGGAGCGCCGACACGCGCTACCTGAACATCCACGAATCCGGCCTGTTGGATGAAGCGCAGTTCCTGGACCGGGTGCGCCAGGCCGCTGCGCTGCCCGGCGAGCGCATGTAAGCCCGGCATTCCGTTTCCCTTCCCGACGAGAGTTCCTGATGGCCACGCATGCTCCCAACCCTGACGATGCCGGAACCCCGGCGGCCGAACTGATCGATGCACGCATCGCCGCGCTGGGGGACTGGCGCGGCGAAACGCTGGCACGCGTGCGTGCGTTGATCCATGAAGCGCTGCCCGACGTACAGGAAACCTGGAAGTGGCGCGGCACGCCGGTGTGGGAGCACAACGGCATTCTGTGCACCGGCAAACCTACAAGCAGGCAGTGAAGCTGACCTTCGCCCACGGTGCCGCGCTGGCAGACCCGAAGGGCCTGTTCAACGCCAGCCTGGAGGGCAACACGCGGCGCGCGATCGACATCCATGAAGGCGCGATGCCCGATTCCGCGGCGTTGAAGGCACTGCTGCGCGCGGCGGCGGCGTTCAATGCGGCGAAGAAGAAGAAGCGCTGACCGTCTTCTGTAGAGCCGAGCCCATGCTCGGCTGACAGGCCTGTGCGGACCAACGGTCCGCACCCACCTCACCGTGGCGGGGCTGACTCCAGCGCGGCATCCGGGTCGGCCACCGGCGACGGCGGACAGGCCGGAATCTCCGACGGCGTGGCCAGTTCCTCAGCGTGCGAAGGCTTGCCGATCATCTTCGCCTTGCGCCAGCCGCCCCAGCGGTAATACGCCAGCGACAGCAGCATAGACACGAACGAGCTGACCGGGAAGCTCCACCAGATCGCGTCGGCGCCCCAGTACGGTTGCAGCAGTTCGGCAAACGGCACGCGCACGCCCCACAGCGAGCCGGCCAGGATCAGCAGCGGCGGAATCACCGCGCCGGTGGAGCGCACTACGCCGGAGATCACGAAGCTGACGCCGAAGAACAGGAACGAGCCGATCACTACGTGGTTGAGGTGGCGCGCGATGTCCAGTGCCTGGCTGGCCGGTGGCAGGAACAGCGCCAGCAGCTGGCGATCGAACACCACCAGCGGCAGGATCAGCGCGCCGGTCAGCAGGAAATTGAACAGCACGCCCTGGCGTGCGGTGCCGCGTACGCGGTCCCAGCGCTGCGCACCGACGTTCTGCGCCGCCATCGAAGAGCACGCCGCGCCGATCGCCATCGCCGGCATCTGCAGGTAGTTCCACAGCTGCAGGGACGCGCCGTAGCCCGCGGCGGTGTCGGTGCCGTACTGGTTGACCATGGTCATCAGCAGGATCACCGACAGCGAGATCAGCACCATCTGCAGGCCCATCGGGACGCCCTTGATCACCAGCGCCTTGAGGATGGTCAGGTCGAGCCTGAACAGGCGCATGTCGGCGCGGCCCAGCCACAGGGTGTGGCGCTTGTGCCGCATGTACAACAGCAGGCCGGCCAGCGACAGCGTCTGCGCGATCAGCGTGGCCCACGCCGAGCCGGCGATGCCGAGCGCGGGGAGCGGCCCCATGCCGAAGATCAGCACCGGGTTCAGCACGATGTCCAAGGCCACCGACACCAACAGGAAACGGAACGGCGTACGCGAATCACCGGCGCCGCGCAGCGCCGCGGTAAGGAAGGCGAACGCGTACAGCGTCGGCATCGCCAGGAAGATGATCTGCAGGTAGGCCTCGGCCAACGGCAGCGAGGCGGTCGGCGTGCCCATCGCCGCCAGCAGCGGGTGGGCCATGAACCAGCCGGCGATGGCGATGATCACCGACAGGCCGATGAAGAAGGTGGCACTGGTGCCGACCACGCGCCGCGCCTGCGCGATGTCGCGCGCGCCGATCGCCTGTCCGATCAGGATGGTCGAGGCCATGCCGAAGCCGAACACCGAGCCGATCAGGAAAAA
The DNA here is from genome assembly GCF_030985515.1 of Stenotrophomonas sp. Sm10. Lineage (NCBI taxonomy): Bacteria > Pseudomonadati > Pseudomonadota > Gammaproteobacteria > Lysobacterales > Lysobacteraceae > Stenotrophomonas > Stenotrophomonas sp. Sm10. Next base: position 45,658 of record NZ_JAPTFO010000021.1, on the reverse strand, counting down.
CATGATGTTGTTGGCGTTCGCGGTGGCGGTCAACGCCGCCTCGCCGAGGAATCGCCCGACCCAGACCGCGTTCACCGACCCGTTCAGCGACTGCGCGATGTTGCCGGCCAGGATCGGCAGCGAAAACAACAGGAGATTGCGCCCGATCGGGCCGGAGGTCAGGTCAAGCGGCGCTTTGGCCATGGAGTGGTGATCGAATCCCGGGAGGCGCACACTAGCACCAAGCCGGTTTGCGGGATGTGGCAATGCATCAACGACTGCAGGTGAAGCGGAGCGTGGCGCTGGCCTTGATCGGCGCCGCCCTGGCCGCATGTTCGACGGGTGACCGGCTGGGCGATACCCAGGTGCGGCCGACCGACCGCCCCGAGTGCCTGGTCGGCAGCCAGCGCCAGGATCTGTCTGCTGGCGTACCCACGTTGATCGGCGGCAGCGGCTGCCGCACCGACCCCGACAACCCGCGTCCCCTGAACAAGCGAACGGAGTAGTCCCTGCCGATGACCGAGCTTTCCCCGCTGTCGCCCAGTGTCCGCCTGGACATCTGGCTGTGGGCGGCCCGTTTCTTCAAGACCCGCAGCCTGGCCAAGCAGGCGATCGAAACCGGCAAGGTGAGCGTGGCCGGGCAGCGCCCGAAATCCTCACGCGCGGTGCGCGTCGGCGAGCACTTGCAGGTCAACCGTGGTGAGGAGCATTTCGAGATCCAGGTGCTGGGCCTGAGCGACCAGCGCGGGCCGGCGCCGGCGGCGCAGCAGCTGTATGCCGAGAGCGAGGCCTCCAAGGCGCGCCGTGCCGAACAGCGTGCGCTGCGCATCGCCGCACGCGATGGTTTCCAGCCGCCGGAGCACAAGCCGGACAAGCGCGCACGCCGGTTGATCCGCGCGCTGGGTGATATCGACGCGTTGTAGGCGTGCGCCGGGTCATTGCCCGGCGCACACAAGCCTCAGCGTTTGCCGCCCAGCAGGCTGCCGCCGATCTTCAGCAGGTCGCCGACACCGAGCTGGCCGTCACCGTCCTGGTCCAGCACGCTGCCGAGCAGGCCACCGGCGATGCCACCCTGCTGCTGCACCTGCTGTTTTTCCTGGCCGAGGGCCTGGCTGAGCGCGCCTGCATCGGCTTGTCCGCCGCCGAGGCGCTGGGCGAGGAAGGCCATCACGATCGGTGCCAGGATCTGCAGCAGCTGGCTGGTGCGGCCGCTGTCGAGCTGGGTGGCCTGGGCCAGGCCGGTTTCCACCTTCTGCTGGCTGCCGCCGAAGATGTGGCCGAGGATGCCGGCGCCGTCGCTGGCGGCACCACCGCCACCGCCGCCCAGCACTGAACCGAGCACACTGCCCAGGTCCAGCCCACTGTGGTTGTTCTGCAGTGCGCCGAGCAGCGCCTGCGCGCCCTGCGGCTGCGAGGCATTGTTGCCCAGCGCGCCCATCAGCACCGGCAGTGCGGCACTGATCGCACCGGAGGCCTGGGTGTCGCTGATGCCGAGCTGCTGCGACACCTGCTGCAGCGGGGCGCCCTGCAGTTTGGCGAGAAGTTCATCGGTCAGGCTCATCTGCGGAATCCTTGATTGGGGTTGGGCGTGCAGAAGGTACGACGCGGACCGTTAAAACGGCGACGCCGCCCCACACGGAGGCGGCGTGCCGTACACGGGGCAGGGCGATCAGAGCTCGATGTCTTCGGCGCCCGGGGTGGCAGTGGGGAAGTCCGCTTCCGGCTGCGCCGGCTTGAACGGATCCGACGGCTGGCTGGCCAGCGCCTTCAGCGCCGCAGCGACGCCGGCACCGTAGGCCGGGTCGGCCTTGCTGCAGTTGTCGATGTGGCGCTGCTTGATGAAGTCCGGCGCATCGCCCAGGGCGCGGGCGGTGTTGGCGAACAGGCGGTCCTTCTGTGCCTGGTTGTAGCTGCGGAACAGCGCACCGGGCTGGCTGAAGTAGTCGGCGTCGTCCTCACGGAAGTTCCAGAAGTCGGCGTCGCCCCGGATCTTCATCGGCGGTTCGCGATACTGCGGCTGCTCCTGCCACTGGCCGTAGCTGTTGGGCTCGTAGTGCGGCAGGCCGCCGTAGTTGCCGTCCACGCGCATCGCACCGTCGCGGTGGTTGCTGTGCACCGGACAGCGCGCGGCGTTCACCGGAATCTGGTGATGGTTCACGCCCAGCCGGTAGCGCTGCGCATCGGAGTAGGCGAACAGGCGCGCCTGCAGCATCTTGTCCGGCGACGGGCCGATGCCAGGCACCAGGTTGCTCGGCGCGAACGCCGACTGCTCCACGTCCTGGTACCAGTTGACCGGGTTGCGGTTCAGTTCGAACTGGCCCACTTCGATCAGCGGGTAATCGCTCTTCGGCCACACCTTGGTCAGGTCGAACGGATGGATGCGGTAGGTTTCCGCTTCCAGCTCCGGCATGACCTGGATGAACAGCTTCCACTTCGGGAAGTCGCCCTTCTCGATCGCGGCGAACAGGTCGCGGCCGTGGCTTTCGCGGTCATGGCCGACCAGGATCTGCGCCTGTGCGTCGGTCAGCGATTCGATGCCCTGCTGGCTGACGAAGTGGAACTTGACCCAGAAGCGTTCGCTGTCGGCGTTGGTGAAGCTGTAGGTATGCGAGCCGAAACCGTGCATGTGGCGGAAGCTGCGCGGGATGCCGCGGTCGCTCATCACCACGGTCACCTGCAGCAAGGCCTCGGGCAGCAGCGTCCAGAAATCCCAGTTGTTGCGCGCGCTGCGCAGGTTGGTATGCGGGTCGCGCTTCACGGCCTTGTTGAGGTCGGCGAACTTGCGCGGGTCGCGCAGGAAGAACACCGGCGTGTTGTTGCCGACCAGGTCCCAGTTGCCTTCTTCGGTGTAGAACTTCAGTGCGAAGCCGCGGATGTCACGCTCGGCGTCGGCGGCACCACGCTCGCCGGCCACCGTGGTGAAGCGCGCGAACATCTCGGTCTGCTTGCCCACCTTCTCGAACAGCTTGGCGCGCGTGTACCGGGTGATGTCGTGGGTGACGGTGAAGGTACCGAACGCGCCCGAGCCCTTGGCGTGCATGCGGCGCTCGGGAATGATCTCGCGGTTGAGGTTGGCCAGCTTTTCCAGCAGCCACACGTCTTCCATCAGCAGCGGGCCGCGCGGGCCAGCGGTCCTGCTGTTCTGGTTGTCCACCACCGGTGCGCCGAAGGCCGTGGTCATCGGCGTGACCGGATCGTCGCCGTGCTTCTGCTTCGGCGTGGTGCTCAGTTCACGCTGCTGCTGGGCGCCTTCTGCCGGCGACGGAGCGGTGTGATACGGGCACTTGGGACTGGTGTTATCGGACTGGCTCATGGCTGGCTCCTGCGGGTGAAGACGGGGGTGGAACATCTTCACTCGACTTTAGCTAGGGCCAAATGAAATGAATAATCGAATGATCCGTTCAGGCCGATAGTTTCTGTCAATTGAAACGTGAAGTAGGATTTGCAGAGCCTTTCGGACGGCCGCCCGCGCCGTGGCGGGAGCCGGGGCCGGGCGCGGCAGTCCTAGAGCAGCGCCTTCAGGCGGTACAACGCTTCCAGTGCCTGCTTCGGGGTCAGCTCATCGGGGTCGATGGCCGCCAGCGCTTCCTGTGCCTTGTTCGATGGCGCGGCGAACAGCCCGAACTGCTGCGGGGCATCCAGCGCCTGCGGCGCCAGTTCGGCGGCATGGCTCTCCCCGCCGCGCTGCTCCAGTTCGGCCAGGCGACGCCGTGCCTGGGCCACGGTGGCGCGCGGCAGGCCGGCCAGTGCCGCCACCTGCAGGCCGAAACTGCGGTTGGCCGGGCCATCCTTGACCGCGTGCATGAACACCAGCGCCTCGCCGTGCTCGACCGCATCCAGGTGCACGTTGGCGATGCCGCTGCGGCCGCCTTCGTACTGTTCGTCGGCCAGCGCGGTCAGCTCGAAATAGTGGGTGGCGAACAGCGTGTAGCAGCGGTTCTGATAGGCCAGGTGACGGGCCACCGCATCGGCCAGCGCCAGGCCGTCGTAGGTGGACGTGCCGCGGCCGATCTCGTCCATCAGCACCAGCGAATGGGCGGTGGCGTGATGCAGGATGTAGCTGGTCTCGGCCATCTCGACCATGAAGGTCGACTGTCCGCGGGCGAGGTCGTCACCGGCGCCGATGCGGGTCAGGATGCGGTCGATCGGGCCGATCACCGCACGGCTGGCCGGCACGAAGCTGCCGATGTGGGCCAGCAGCACGATCAGCGCGTTCTGCCGCATGTAGGTCGATTTACCGCCCATGTTCGGGCCGGTGATGACCAGCATGCGACGGTCCGGATGCAGGTCCAGGTCGTTCGGTTCGAACGGCTGCTCGCGCACCGCTTCGACCACCGGGTGGCGGCCACGCTCGATCTTCAGGCACGGTGCCGTTTCCAGTTCCGGCCGCGACCAGTCCAGTGCCTGCGCGCGCTCGGCGAAGGCGGCCAGCACGTCCAGTTCGCTCAGCGCAGCGGCACACTGCTTCAACGGTTCCAGCTGTTCGCCGAGGGTATCCAGCAGCTGCTCGTACAGGTACTTCTCGCGAGACAGCGAACGGTCGCGCGCGGACAGCACCTTGTCTTCGAACGCCTTCAGCTCTTCGGTGATGTAGCGCTCGGCATTGGTCAGTGTCTGGCGGCGGGTGTAGTGCACTGGCGCGCGGTCGGACTGGCCCTTGCTGATCTCGATGTAGTAGCCGTGCACGCGGTTGTAGCCCACCTTCAGGGTGGGAATGCCGCTGCTTTCGCGTTCGCGCTGTTCCAGGTCCACCAGGAACTGGTCGGCGTGGGTGGACAGGCGGCGCAGCTCGTCCAGCTCCTCATCGAAGCCGTCAGCCAGCACGCCGCCGTCGCTCAGTTTCAGCGGCGGCATTTCGGCGATGGCACTGGCCAGCAGCTGCGCGCACGCATCGTGTTCACCAAGTGCGGCATGCAGGGCCTGCAGGCGCGGTGAGTCCAGCGGTGCCAGCACCTCGCGCACGGCCGGCAGCAGCCCCAGGCCGTCGCGCAGCGTGGAGAAGTCGCGCGGGCGCGCCGAGCGCAGCGCAACGCGGGTGAGGATGCGTTCCAGGTCGCCCAGGCGGCGGAACTGCTCGCGGATGTCGGCGTCCGCGCCGCGATCGATCAGGGTTTCCACCGCATGGTGGCGCTGCACCAGCACCTCGCGCAGGCGCAGCGGACGATGCAGCCAGCGGCGCAGCAGGCGCCCGCCCATCGGCGTGACCGTACTGTCGAGCACGCCCAGCAGGGTGTTGCGGGTATCCCCGTCCACGCGCGTATCCAGCTCCAGGTGGCGGCGGGTGGCGGCGTTCATCGCGATCGCCTCGCCGGCGGTTTCCATCGCGATCGAGGTCAGGTGCGGCAGGCGCTGCTTCTGGGTCTCCTCGACATAGCCGAGCAGGGCGCCCGCGGCTGCGGTCGCGCGCGGCTTGTCATCGATGCCGAAGCCGCTCAGGTCATGCAGCTTGAAAAACGCCAGCAGCTGGCGGCGGCCGCTGTCGGCGTCGAACAGCCACGGTGCGCGGCGGCGCACCCCGGTGCGCTGGCGCAGGAACTCCGGCCAGTTCTCCTCGTCCGGCACCAGCAGCTCGGCCGGTTCCAGACGGGCCAGTTCGGCTTCCAGAGCGTCGTCGGTTTCCACTTCGTTGACCAGGAAGCGGCCGCCGGCCAGGTCGGCCCAGGCCAGGCCATAGCCCTGCTTGCTGCGCGACAGGGCCATCAGCAGGGTGTCGCGGCGCTCATCCAGCAGCGCCTCGTCGGTGACCGTGCCGGGGGTGACGATACGCACCACCTTGCGCTCGACCAGGCCCTTGGCCAGCGCGGGATCGCCGATCTGCTCGCAGATCGCCACCGACTCGCCCAGCGCCACCAGCCGTGCCAGGTAGCCTTCGTACGCGTGCACCGGCACGCCGGCCATCGGGATCGGTGCGCCACCGGAACTGCCACGCTGGGTCAGGGTGATGTCGAGCAGGCGCGCGGCCTTGCGCGCGTCGTCGTAGAACAGCTCGTAGAAATCGCCCATGCGGAAGAACAGCAGCAGGTCCGGATACTCGGACTTGGCTGCGAAGAACTGCTTCATCAACGGGGTATGTTCGGCGGACTTGTCTTTGGACATGGGACTCGTGAATCGGGGCGTCCGGCCGCGCCGGAGGGCGGCGGCAGCGGAGCCGGTACAGGGCCGTCCATGGTAACTGCTGGGGCGCAGGGCTGCCGCCACTGGTGGCAGGCCGGTGCGGCACGAAAAAGGGTTCAGGCCGGGACCAGGGTGATCTGCCGATGGCTGTCGAAGATCTGCATGACGATCTCGAAGTAGGTCGGGCCCTCGCCCTGTCGCACCGCCTGCAGCCGGCGGGCGATCGCCCGCGCGTTGAAGCTGCCTGGTGCGTCCAGCTTGGCCTGCAGCCACTGGCAGGTCGCCTCCACGCCCAGGGCCGCACGGCTGTGGGCGATATCGCGCCAGATCAGCGTGGCCTGCGCCTGCCCGGCCAACGCGCCATAGCCGCCATGCAGCAGGTCGTCCAGTGCGTCCAGGCTCGGCCCGAGCTGCCATGCCTCGCCGGCCATGAACACGCGGTTGATCTCCGTGTAAAGGCTGGCGATGTCATCAATGGCGGCGCCTTCAATCTGCAGGACGAGGGTCATGCGCCGACTGTAGCGTGGTCCGCGCTGTTGTTGATGGCCCAGCACGAGAGAGCTTTGCGCGGTCGCTCCGGGCTGAATGCCATCTGGCATCGCGGTGCGCCTTTGCCACAGGTCACGACGGACGTCGAAGGATGCGTAGAGGGCCAGCGACGATGCGAATCATTGCACTGGCTACGTGGTGGCTTGCTTGCAGTGGGCGGACGCCACGCCGCCATGCATCTTCTGCATCGGTCATGGATGCCAGGGACTACTCCGGAGAAACACCGATACTGAGCGCGAGTTCATGAGGCTCTCTCGAGAAAGTATCGAACGTTCTTTCCCAGGCCAGAGGCGGAAGGAAGCGTGGCACATGCCTCTGGTGGCTTCTTCGCAGCACAAGTTAATGCTGGCTACTCGTTCTCCATGCGCCGTCACCGGCTAGCAAAATGAATAACCCGCATTCAGGTCGAATATTGGGTGGTCCGATGCGCGTTTGCAATGCGCGGCTGCAGGAATTTGCCGGTGCGCGGTTTTCACAACAGCCCGCACATTTCAGGATATCTGGATCGATACAATAATATCGGCCCATAAAGTTTCCCCTGCCTGCGCCGCCATCGACCGTACGGCCATTGATCAAGGGAATTGAGATGCTCGCCTTACGCAACCTCCGAGTGGGATCCCGGCTGGGCGCCGGGTTTGGTTTGCTGCTGCTGTTCATCGTCGCCATCGTCGGCCTGGCGTTGTACGGAAATCACCTGAAGTCCACCCAGTTCGAGAAAGTGGTGGACGTCAACATGGTGAAAATGCGGTTGTTGAACGAGATGCTGGATACCAATAATGCGGTGCTGATGCAGCGCCGGCTGATGGTGATCAAGCGCGGTGAGGATTTCGACAGGGATTATCGGAAGGCGCAGGAGCTGTCGCAGGCTTACGACGCCATATGGGCCAAGTACATCAAGATTCCGCGTGATGCCACCGGCGATACGCTGGTCGCGCGGATCGACGCGGCACGCAAGGCCACCGACGCGTCCACCCGGCAACTGCATGAGCGCATGAAGGCCGGCGATTTCGACGGTGCAGCCAAGGAGCTGCTTGCCGAGCAGGGCCTGGCGACGGCCTGGAACGAGGCGATCTCCACCCTGCTGCGGCACCAGGAGGTGCTGACGGCGCGCAGCCGCGAGGACTACCGCGCGACCGAGGCGTGGACCGGCACCTTGTCGATCGTGTTCGGCGTGCTGAGCCTGATACTCGGCTCGCTGGCCGCATGGGCCATCACCCGCAGCCTGACCCGGCCGCTGGAGGGAGCCGTGAAGCTCGCCGATGGCATCGCCAACGGGCGGCTGGACAGCAGCATCGACGCCTCCGGCAACGATGAGGTGACGCAGCTGCTCAGGTCGATGCAGCGCATGCAGGCGCAATTGCAGTCTGTGATGGCGGCGCAGGGGGAACTGGCTCGCCAGCACGATGCGGGCAGCCTCAGCTATCGCATGGATGAGAGCGCCTTCCCCGGTGACTACGGGCGCATGGTGCACGAGACCAATGCGCTCGTCGGCTCGCATGTGCAGGTGCAGAACCGGTTGATCGAAGTAATGAAGCACTACGCCAGGGGCGATCTGTCGGTAGACATGGATCCTCTGCCGGGCGAGAAGGCCGCGATCACCCAGGCGATGGACGAGACCAAGGCCAGCCTGTCAGCGATCAACGGTGAGATCCGCAGGCTGGCGACGGCAGCAGCGGCGGGGGACTTCAGCCTGCGCGGTGACGAGCAGCGCTTCGCTCACGATTTCCACGACATGGTGGCCGGGCTCAACCGGCTGATGCAGACCACCGACGAGAACCTGGTGCAGGTATCGAGCCTGTTGCAGTCCATCTCGCGCGGTGACCTGACCGTGCGCATGCAGGGGGACTTCCACGGGGTGTTCGCCCGGATGCGCGATGACTGCAACGCCACCGTCGACCAGCTCACGCAGATCGTCGGCCGCATCCAGGCCAGCGCGTCCAGCATCAACCTGGCGGCAGGCGAGATCGCCGCGGGCAACACCGACCTGTCGCGGCGCACCGAGCAGCAGGCGGCGAACCTGGAAGAGACTGCGGCGTCGATGGAGGAACTGACCTCCACCGTGAAGCAGAATGCCGAGCACGCACGCCAGGCCAATCAACTCGCGATCGGCGCGCACGGTGTCGCTTCGCAGGGCGGCGAGGTGGTCGGCCAGGTAGTCACCACGATGTCGGCGATCGAGGCCTCGTCGAAGAAGATCGCCGAGATCATCTCGGTCATCGATGGCATTGCTTTCCAGACCAACATCCTGGCGTTGAACGCGGCGGTGGAAGCCGCGCGAGCCGGTGAACAGGGCAGGGCTTTGCGGTGGTGGCCAGTGAGGTGCGCACACTGGCACAGCGCTCGGCGGGTGCGGCCAAGGAAATCAAGGGCCTGATCGAGGATTCGGTTGGCAAGGTCGCCGACGGCTCGGCGCTGGTCCGCCAGGCTGGCACCACCATGGGCGAGGTGGTGGCCTCGGTGCAGCGGGTGACCGACATCATGGCCGAGATATCTGCCGCATCGCAGGAGCAGAGCTCGGGCATTGAACAGGTCAACCAGGCGGTGGTGCAGATGGACGAGACCACGCAGCAGAACGCGGCGCTGGTGGAAGAGGCCAGCGCCGCGGCTCGTTCCATGGAGGAGCAGGCCAATCTGCTGGCCGAAGCGGTTTCGGTGTTCCGCACCAGTGCGGCAACCACGGCCGCAGCCGTGCGTCCGGTCCTGGCCGCGGTCGCGGCGAAAGTGACTCCGGTACGCCGGCCGGGGGTACTGGTACCACGCATCGAGCCGACGCTGGCTGCGAACGCGGGCGGCTGGGAAGAGTTCTAGCAACAGCGCATGCCGGCAGGGAGACGGCGCCCATCACGATCGTTGACCGTGATGGGCGCGGATTTTTTCCCTGAACGCGCGATGGCCGGCGAGATTGGGGACACGCCCATTTCACTTCCGGTTGCCAACCGCTGGGGGACACTGGCCCCGTACCGGAACTCAGGAGATGGCCATGAAGACCTCGACCCGATTGCTTGTGCTGGGTACCCTGCTGGCGGCCTCGTCGGTGGCCGGCGCGCAGACTTACGGCCCGCGAGATGAGGGGCGCAGGTTCAACGACGGTAGCCGCGTGGTCTGCAAGAACGTGGAAGTGCAGCGCAACTCGCGCGATCCGAACCGCATTGCCGGTACGGCAACCGGCGCGGTAATCGGCGGCCTGCTGGGCAACCAGGTGGGCGGCGGCAACGGCAAGAAGCTCGCTACCGTGGCGGGCGCCGTGGCCGGTGGTGCGGCTGGTCGCCAGATCCAGGGCAACAGCCAGCAGAAGAACGGCGACCGCGTCGTCGAGCGCCGCTGCGAACGCGTCTATCGTTGATCGGTCGCTGCCACACCTGTTCGGCCCTTCCACATCGCAGTATTCGAACGCCGGCCCCGCGCCGGCGTTCGTCGTTCCGGACCCGTATCGCTGAATCTGGCGTCATGCCTATACTGCGCCGACTCAACGGATGAACGTCCAGTGAACGAATCGGCTCCAGCTCCCCAACCGGCACCGCTCGCCGGGCATGACCCGATAGCGGAAGCGACCGCCCATCCCCAACGGGTGCGTGATCGCACCGATGAACTCGAGCTGTTCATTTCGGGCCTGCTGGCGTTCGCGCTGCTGGCCGTGCCGGGCTATCTGTTCGACGCCTGGGCGCGCAGCAGCCTGCACACCGAAGGCATGTACTTCCAGATGCTCTGGTTCGGTTTCAGCATCAGTGTCGGCATGTGCTATGTGCTGGCAGTCGCCTTGATCATCCACCTCACGGTGCGCGGCTACTGGATCGGGCTGATCGGCCTCCGGTCGCATTTCCCCGATGGCATTGACTGGGCGCGCCTGCCAAGAATGGGGGCGGTCACGCGCGCTTTCCTGCAGGCCCGGGACGGAGGCCTCGATGGCAGCATCGAACGGGCCGACCGGCTGGCGACGATGCTGTTCTCGACCACCCTGCTTGCCGTACAGACACTGGCGGGCACGCTGGTGTTGGCCGTCCTGACGCTCGGTGTGTCGATGGTGATCGGCGCGCTGTCAGGTGGCGCCGATCATGTCGCCATGCTCGCCCTGTGCAGCGTGCTGGCCGCACTGTTGACGCTGGCTGTTACCCCCGGGATCCTGGAAAAGATCGTGGCGCGGCGGCAGGCGCGCGGGCAGCCCCATGAGCGACCGCAGCGACTCCTGCAGGGCATGCTGGCGGCCCTGCAACGGGTTCCGCTGTTGCGCCTGATGCAGACCATGCAGCTGACCATGCAGAGCAACCTGCGCTCGCGCTCGTTCATGGCGGCCTACCTGTTCGCGGTGCTGGTAGCGATGCTGCTGGCCGCCGTGCAGGTGATGGCGTCGTTGAAGTTCTCGCTGTTCAACCGGTACCAGATCGTCACGGAAGCGGCGGTTGAGCACGGCATGCTGAGTGCGCATTACGAATCGATGCGTTCGGCGCATGACCAGCTGCTGCCGTACCCGATGATCCCGTCGGACACGATCAGCGGTGGGCAGCTTCGCGTGTTCATTCCGCATCGCCCGCAACGCGACAATCCGCTGGCGCGCCAGCATTGCACCGCACTTCCGGACGCGCACAATGAAGCCTCCGGGCAACAGGCCGCCAACGCCGCAGTGGAGTGCCTTTCCCGGCTCTGGCAGGTCAAGCTGGACGGCACCCCGGTCGACCTGCATGGCTTCGTGCCCATGGAGCGGCGCGACCTGGATATGCGCGGCCTGGTGGGGTACCTGCCTACCCGCGGCCTCGCGCCCGGACGCCATGACCTGGAACTGGTGTGGAATGCCACAGGCGGCGAGCGCGGGGGCGGACGGCGTCGCGCGTTCCGCATCCCGTTCTGGTACGCCCCGGATCCCTGAGCGTCGGCTCGAAGCGGCCATGCCGCGGCCCTTGAACAGGTTGCCTGCGACTTAATCCCCTCCGTCCCCGTTTCGGGCCAGGAGGCGCCAGGCGGCGAGGCTGCCGTAAAGCAGCAGCAGAAGGGTGAGGGTGATCAGTTCGTGGCTGACGTCGGTCAGGCGGGCGTCCATCTGGTTCAGGCGCACCATCAGGTTGATGCCCGAGGTGGTGGGCAGCAGCTGTGCCAGCCAGACCAGCGGTTGCGGCGTCATCACCGCCGGCCACGACAGGTTGGCCAGGAAAAACAGCGGGATCGAGGTGGCGACGATGTACTGGAAGGCGCGCTCGCGGGTGCGGAAGAAGCTGCCGACCAACAGGCCGAAGGCCACGGTGACGGCGACGAACAAGGTGCCGCCCAGCAGCTGGCCTATCGGGTTGCCGCCGCGCGGGTAGTCCTGCGCCCAGGCAGTGAAACCGGCGTACCAGAACAGGCCGAACAGTCCGATCAGGCCGAAGCCCAACGCCATGCCGGCCAGCGTCGGCAGGTCGAAGCGCAGGCGCCGGCCCAGTGCGAGGCGGCGGCCGCCGAGCAGAACGCCGATGCCCATCAACAGCGTCTGGTGCACGATCAGCTCGGCCACCCCGGGCACGATCGCGCTGCCATAGCCTTCCTGGGTGTTGTACAGCGGACGCTGCACAAGCGTGACCGGCGGGGCCTGCGGTGCACCCATGAAGGCGGCCTGGCCGACCACGGCATCACGCCCGAACGCACCCAGCGCGTCAGCTACGCTGCCCAGCACCCAGCTGGCGCGGCCCAGGTAGGCGCCGTTGCCAAGCAGTACCAGCTTGGCTGGATGGCCGCGCAGGATATCGCGCTCCAGATTGGCCGGGATCACGACGATCCCCTCGGCCTGGCCGGCTTCCAGCTGCCGGCGTGCGCTGTCGACGTCCGCCGGTTGCCCGACCACGCGCGCAACGCGCAGTGCGTCGAGCTTGCGCAGCAGCTCGCGGCTGGTCGCGCTGTGGTCTTCGTCCACCACCAGCACCGGCAGGTTGCTGGCCACCTGGTGCCGGTAGGCGGCCGGATAGAAGAACGAGTACAGGATCACTGCGCCGACCATCACCACGATCGCGTAGCGGTCGCACAGGACCGCCATCAGGGTCTGCCGGAGGCTGCGCCAGAGTACGCTCATGCGTCGCCCCCCGCCGGCTGTGCGGCTTCTGGGGTACGCGCAAAGGCGATCAGGCGCAGCCCGCCGATGCCCCCGGCCACCACCGTCATCAATAGCAGCGTAGCCAGCGGCCATGCCGAAACCTGCAGCGGCGAGCCGATGAACTGCTGTTGGGTCTGCAGCTTGATGTAGGCGCTCAATGGCAGCAGCTGATGCCAGATGCGGGTGAACAACGGCCCGTCCAGCACCGGGAACGTGGCGCTGGAGAACGCCAGTGCGGTGCCGATGCTGAGGCCCACCGCGGACAGTGCGGTGCCCATGTCGCGGGTGACGCCGACGAAGAACAGCGCGTAGGCGGCGGTGGCCAGGTAGAACAGGGGCTGTGCGAGCAGCAGCAGGAGCACGCTGCCGGCCACGCCGTCGCCGCGCAGCCAGGCCAGGTAGCCGATGCCGAGCGCGCCATACAGCGAGAACAGCAGGAGGTACGGCGCGACCTTGCCGGCGATCGCCGACCACGGCGTGCGAGCCAGCCAGGCGGGCAGGGTGCCATCGCGGATCTCACGGCCGAGGCTGCCGGCCACCGCAAGTGCCAGTACCAGTGACAGCACCGCCGGGAAGATCAGTGGCAGCAGGAACAATTCGTAGCTGCGCGCCGGGTTGTAGAGGATGTCCGACTGCACAGCGATCGGCGCCGCACGCAGCTTGCCCGGGCCGACCTGCAGGCCAATGCGCTCGCGCAGCAGGCGTGCATTCCATGCGGAAACCGCCTCGCCGATGTCGCGCGCCGCCGACTGGCCGGTGGTCATGTAGGTGGCGTTGTAATAGGCGAACACCGTGCCCTGGCGGCCGCGCAGCGCTTGGCGGGTGACGTCGCGCGGCACCAGCACGATGGCGAACACGTCCAGGCGGCGCAGCTGCGAACGTGCGTCTTCCATGTCCGCTGGCTGGCTGGCGACGCGTACGCCGGGACTGGCGTCGAGCATGCGCAGCAGCAGGCGGCTGTCACTGCTGTGGTCAAGGTCAACCACAGCAATCGGGATGTCGCGCATCACCGACGGCGTGAACATCCATGCCATCACTACCAGCATCAGTAGTGGCAGCAAGGTGACCAGCAGCAGGTCGGCACGGTTGCCGCGCAGCGACTGCAGCTCGCGTCGCCACGAAGCGGCGAAGCCGTTGCGGTCCGGGCTCAGTGCTGGGGCCATGCGAACAGCACGCTCATGCCGGGGCGGAAGCCCTCGATGCGGCGTAGCGGGCGCACCCGCACCTCGAAGCTGCGGACGTCATAGCCGGACGACTGGCGGGTGGTACGCCAGGTTGCATAGTCACCGGCCGGATTGATGAAGTAGACCTCGAATTCGCCGTCCAGGCCGAGCGCCGGCACGCTGCCCTGCAGCTTGCTGCCGACCTTCAGGCCCTGCATCTGCGATTCGCGCAGGTTCATGGCGACCCACATGCGGTCGATGTCGACCAGGGTGAACACCGGATAGCCGGCCGGCACCAGCTCGCCCGGGTCGGCCATGCGCTTGTTGATCTCGCCCGCCACCGGCGCGCGTCCCTCCACTTCGGCACGCGCCGCGTTGACTTCGGCCACCGCGCCCTGCGCCTGCTGCACCTGGCCCTGCGCGGCGCGCTTGTCCTGCTCTCGGGCGCCGGCCAGTGCCATGTCGTACTGCGCGCGGGCGGCGCGGGCCAGTTCGCGCGAACTGGTGGCCTGGGCATGCGCTTCATCGCGCTTCTGCCGGGTCATCACCCCTTCGTTGAACAGGTTCTGCACGCGCCGGTAGGTGGCTTCGGCCAGTGCCGCGCCGGCTTCGGCGCGCTTCCAGTTCGCTTCGGCGGCGCGGATGTCTTCGCTGCGCGCGCCTTCGTCGGCCTTGTCGGCCACCGCCTGCGCAGCGGCCAATGCGCCGTGCGCCTGCTGTTCCTTGGCGGCCACTTCGGGGCTGTCGAGCAGGAACAGCACCTGCCCGGGCTGCACGCGATCGCCCTCGCGCACCTTCAGCTCGGCCACGCGCGCGGTGATCTTGGCGGCCACGTTGATCGTATCCGCATCGGCCATGCCCTGGATCTGGTCGGCCGGGCTGCGCCAGGCCAGCCACAGGCCCAGCACCACCGCGACCAGCAGGACCACCAGCAGGATCGGTCCCAGCCGTCGCTTGCCGGGGGGCGTCGTCGCATCGTCGTGCAGCACGTCACTCATGGTCGATCACCTCGTCCGCACGCCGCCGGAATTCTTCGAAACGGTCCATCTGTCCACTGATCTCCAGCAACTGTGCCAGCGCAATGTCGTATTGGTAGGCGGCCTGTGCGCGCTCGACACGGGCGCCGCCCAGGCCGAGCCGCGCATCGATCACATCCAGCGAGGTGGCCTGGCCTTCGCGGAATGCCAGCTCCTGCAGGCGCAGGTTTTCCTGTGCCTGGGCGATGCTGCTGTCGAGCAGCACGAACTGCTGGCGCGCGGTTTCCAGTTCGTTCCAGGCCTTGCGCACACCCAGTGCGACCTGGTTCTCGGCCTCGCGCAGGCCGGCTTCGGCCTGGTCCTGTTGTGCACGCGCGGCGCTGATCTGCGCCGGCCGCGAGTTCGGTGACAGGAAGGTGTACTTCAGCCCGATGCCGAACGCCCAGTCCGGGTCGGTCAGCATCTCGTCGCGGCGACGGAAGTCGTATTGGCCGAAGGCGAAGATCTGCGGCTTCAGCTTGGCCTGCTGCACGCGCACGCCCTGTTCGGCCTGCGCCACCATCGCCCGCAAGCGCGCGATCTGCGGCTGGCGCGCCTGCGCCGTGCGCTCGAAACTGGCCACCGGTTCCATCGGCACGCGCTGCACGAACAGCGGCGACACCGGCTGCACCTCGCCACCACTGCGCAGCAGCGTGGCCAGCGCGGCCTTCAGCGTAGCCAGATCGTTCACCGTCTTCTGGTATTCGCGCTCGGCCTTGTCGCGGGCCACGGTGGCCTGCAGGCGCTGGGCGCGGGTGGCGAAGCCCTCGCGCTCCAGCTTTTCTGCATCGGACAGGTGGCGGTTGAGGCCGTCGCGTACGTCGCGGCGCACTTCCACCGCCTGCTCGGCCAGGCGCTGGCCGAAGTAGGCCTGGGCCAGCTGCACGGTCAATGATTGGCGCTGTGCCTCGCGCTCGGCGTTGGCCTGCTCATGGGCGGCGCTGGCCGCACGTTGCGCGGCCGGGATCACGCCGCCGGTGTACAGCGGCAGCACCGCGGTCACTACCGGGCGTGTACGCCAGTCGCGCTCGGTGAACGACAGCGGCGAATCGATGCCGAAGGCTTCAGCCACGGGCGCCAGCGAACCCAGTGGCAGGGTCAGGGTCTTCTGGAACTGCAGGCGGCGCACTTCGCCGGTGATCTCCGGCAGGCGCAGCAGGCGCGTGGCGTCCTGCAGGTCCTGCTTGTTGCGTACCGCTGCATCAGCGGCTGCCAGCGCATCGGAGACCTGCTCCAGGCGTTGCCGTGCCTGTTCCCAGTCCAATGCGGGGGCGTCGCTGGTGGGCTGCGCGGGGGCAGCGAATGGCAGGCAGGCTGCCAGCGCCAGCGAGGCCTTCGCGCGGTGCATCCTCGTACGTCGGCCGATCACGCCCATGCCGTCCCAGTGGTAAAGAAGTGCGCAAACGGTAGTGCGCGCGGCGTGAAGCCCGGGTCTGCGGTCATCGGATTGTCCTCAACGAAGGGTGCCGCTGGCTGCCGTGCGCAGCGCCTGGGTGATGTGCTGCAGCGTGCTTGAGCGCACGGCGGCATGCTGCCAGTACAGCGGCACGTCGAGCCAGCGGCGGGGTTCCAGTACCACCACGCGGCCGGCGCGCACGGCGGGCGCGACCAGGGTTTCCGGGGCCATGCCCCAACCGAGTCCGCACGCGGCGGCTTCGACGAAACCGGTGGAAGAGGGCAGGTAGTGTAGCGGCGGCTGCAGTCGCGCGCGGGTCAGGCGCCGCACGAAGCGCCATTGCAGTTCATCCTTGCGGTTGAACACCAGCATCGGTGCGCGCGCCAGGGCCGCGGCCTGCATGCCATCGTTGAAGTACTGGCGGGCGAAGCCGGGCGAAGCGATCGCGTGGTAGCGCATGGCGCCGAGCGGGTGCACGTTGCAGCCCTTCACCGGCTGGCTTTCGGCGGTCACTGCGCCGAGCACGCTGCCATCGCGCAGCAGCTGCAGGGTGTGGTCCTGGTCGTCCATGCGCAGGTCGAACAGGTAGCCATGGCGCTGGTGCAGGTCGGCGATGGCCGGCACGAACCAGGTGTCAAGCGAGTCGTCGTTGACCGCCAGGGGGATGGGCGTACGCGCAGCGTCGTTGCCACGCTCGGGCAGCAGCTCGGCCAGCGCCTCGGCTTCCAGTGCCTGCATCGCCCGTACCCGGCGCAGCAGCGCTTCACCCGCGGCGGTCGGTAGGCAGGGTGCCTGGCGCACCACCAGTACCTGGCCGAGGCGGTCTTCCAGCGCCTTGACCCGCTGCGAACCTGCGCTGGGCCTTCGCCGCCGGGGCGTGCCTGGCCAGTGTGGCCTGGTTCTGTTCTCTGGGCTATGGCGCGCGCCTGTTGCAGCCGGTGTTCCGCAGGCCGGACGCCTGGCGGGTGCTGGATGGGGGCGTCGCGATCTTCATGTTCTGCCTGGCAACGCTGCTTCTGTTGCGTCCGCTCTAGGCCGCATCCACCGCGCACAATGGCGTTTCGCCGGGGCGCAGGGTCAATACGCGCACGCCGCTGCGGGTAACCGCCACGGTGTGCTCGAACTGGGCAGACAGCTTGCCGTCGCGGGTGTAGACCGGCCATTGGTCCGGCTGCTGGCGGATGGCCGGCCTGCCCTGGTTGAGCATCGGCTCGATGGTGAACACCATGCCTTCTTCCAGCACCAGGCCGGTGTTGGGATGGCCGTAGTGCAGGATCTGCGGTTCCTCGTGCATTTCCTGGCCGATGCCATGGCCGCAGTATTCCTTCACCACGCTGTAGCCGTGGCTGCGCGCGTAGCGGGCGATGGCGTGGCCGATGTCGCCCAGGCGCGCGCCGGGGCGCACCGCGGCGATGCCTTTCCACATCGCCTGGTAGGCGGTCTGCACCAGCCTGCGCGCGGCGTAGTCGACCTCGCCCACCAGGTAGGTGGTGCTGGAGTCGGCGATGTAGCCGTTCTTCTCCAAGGTGATGTCGAGGTTGACGATCTGGCCGTTACGCAGCACGTCGGTGGTGCTGGGCACGCCGTGGCAGATGACGTTGTCGATCGAGGTATTGAGCACGTACGGGAAGCCGTACTGGCCCTTGCTGGCCGGCCGCGCCTGCAGCTCATCGACGATCATGCGTTCGACGAAATCGTTGATCTCCATCGTGCTGCGGCCCTGCAGCGGCAGCTGGTCGAGTGCGGCGAACACCTGGGCAAGCAGGCGCCCGGATTCGGCCATCAGCTCAACTTCTTCCGGCCGTTTGATGATGCCCATGGACTCAGGCCTGACCTGGCGCCAGCAGCGGCGGCTGCACACCGGCCGCGCGCAGTTCGCTGGCGACGATGTCCTGGAAGCTCAGCGTGGGATTCATCTCGCACAGCATGCCGACCCGGATCCAGAAGTTGGCCTGGGCGTTGATCGAACGGCTGGAGACAGTGCAGGCACGGCGCAGCTGGTCGTGCAGGGTGTCATCGATGTTGACGATGCCCACGGGCGGTCCTGGCGGAGTGGATATACGAAGCATATATGTTTCGTATATATGCCTCAAGTCCGCATTGTTCAGTCCAGGTGGGTGGCAAAACGCAGGCGGTTGCCGTCGGGGTCGCGCAGCAGCATCTCGCGGCTGCCCCAGTCGGTGTCATGCGGTGGCTGCTCGATCGGCACGTTGGCGGCGCTGAAGGCGCGGTACAGGCTGTCGACGTCGTCGACGATGAAGTACACCGCGCCGCCGACCTCGCAGTCGCCGCTGTGCTCGGTGAGGAAGATCGTCTGGCCGTCGCGGGTGAGCTGGGCGAACAGTGGGAAGCCTGGTTCGAAGCGGTGTTCCCAGTCGACTACGAAACCCAGTCCCTGCACGTAGAACGGCAGGGTGGTATCGGCGTGGTGCATGCGCAGTTGCGGGATGACGGTCTGGGGCATCGCGGCGGCTCCGGGGCGGAAGTCCAGTGTAGTGCCGGCCGCTGGCCGGCATCCGCATGCGCCCGGGAACAACGAGGTTGCCGGCCAGCGGCCGGCACGACCGGACGCGGTCAGCAGGCGGTTGGCACCGAAGCCATAGCCGCCAGCAGCTCGCGGTTTACCTGTTGGTGCCGCGCCTGCCACGCGGGCAGGTCATCGACACGGATGTCGGGCTGGCCATCCAGCGACGACAGCCAGCGCTTGAAGCGGCTTTGGTAGTTGGCCAGCGAAACTTCGCCGGTGATGTCACTGCCGACCAGGCCACCGGCGCGCAGTGCTTCGATCACCACCAGCGCGTGTTCCAGCTGGAAGCGGCCCTGGTCCCAGTTGCTGCGGGCAACGTCCTCGGCGAACACATCCTTGTCGATCGACAGGTAGGTCGGCTGTGGGGATGCGGCCTGCTCGGCGGCGAACGCGGCGACCAGTGCTTCCGGGTGCTCGAAGCGTCGGAACGCACGGCCCATGCCGAGGCGGTGGCCCCAGCCCACGTCCACGTCCATGCACCAGTACGTCAGGCGTCCACCCATCAGCGGTCGCCAGTGGTTCTCCCAGGCATGACCGAGGCCGATATCGCTGGAAGTGATGCCGAGCACATGGATGTGCGAGATCTGCGGCAGCTTGCTGGCGGCGTTCACCCACGAGCCGCAGTGCATGCCGAGCGGGAACCGCATGTTGTCCGGATGGTTGTCCAGCACGACCAGCTGGAATGGCGCCTGCCCATGCATGCGGCGCAGCAGCAGCAGGCTGAGATGGTGGAAGTCACCACTGCCGAGCATGACCGTGCCGAGCTGCGCGGGCAGCGGTGCCAGCACTTCGGCGGCGAAACGGTCCAGGGTGGCATTGCTGCAGGCGAAGCGCAGCGGGTCGTGCCACTGCGGCAGGGCCAGGATCTGCGCCCGGGGCAGCGGCAGCACGCCACCGTCCAGGTCCAGGATCAGCGGCGAACGCACCGGCATCGTTCAACCGCCTCCATCAGGTTCGCCCTGCAGGTACGGGGCCAGCCTGCGAAGGGCGGCACGCAGCAGCGGGGAGCGTGCGTGGATCGCGTGCCGGGTGGAGGTGAAGCGCGCACCCAGTTCGGCCTTGATGCGCGAGTCGGTCCAGCCGGCCACGTAGTGGCTCAGGCCGTGCCGCAGCGCGTACTCGAGGTTGTGCATCCAGCTGACCGCGTACAGGTTGTGCTCGCGCGACTGCGGATAGGCCAGGCCGATGTACTTGTCCACCAGCTTGCCGGCATGCACGTAGCACAGGTTCCAGCCGATCAACCGGCCCTGGTGGCGGTACAGGAACATCCGTCCCTGGCCCTGGCTGTCGGCCAGCAGGTACTGGAAATAGGACAGGTCGAGCTGGTCGAAATGCACCGCGCTCTGCGCGTATACGTCCAGGTACAGCGCGTACAGTTCGGCCTGCAGTTGCGGGTCGGCCAGGGCCGGGTTGCCGGTGGCGATGCAGTCGATCTGCAGGTCATCGCGCGAACGCAACTTGCGACGGATGTTCTTGCGGCGCGAGGATGACAGGCGGCCGAGATAGCCATCGAGCGAATCGAAATCGATCGCCACCCAGGCCAGCGGCATGCCTTCCAGTTCGACGAAGCCGCGTGCCAGCAGCGCCTGCAGGAAGGCGCCGCTGTGTGCGTTGGCCGCGTCGTCCAGCAGCGGTGAATCGACTGCCAGGTCCTTCACCACCAGCAGCCGGGTATCGCCGATCGCGTGACGCGTCACGTCCTCGGCCAGCGCCTCCGGGGCAACGTGTGCCGGCAGCGGGGTGTACTCGGTGCTGGTGGCACCGACGAAGCGCGTCTTCCAGGTGATCCACGGCCGCCACAGGCGCGACAGCGGCAGGCCGAGCAGCCTGCCGCGCAGTTCGTCATCCATCGTGGTGGTCAGGTCGAGCGGCGCACGGAAGGTCGGCAGGCCGCTGGGAAGGCGGCCTGCCTCGAATCCGAGCGGCGGGTGGGCCAGGAAGCCCTCCAGCAGCGCGGCCGGTTCCAGCGCGGTGCTGGATGCGCGTGACGTCATCTCCATCGGCACGGGAACCGGCAGCGCATCGACCTCAGCCCTTGGCCTTGGTCAGCGCCTGGTCGAGCAGGGTGATCGCCAGGTCGATTTCTTCGTAGCTGATGTCCAGCGACGGCGCGAAGGTGATCACGTTCTTGTACCAGCCACCCACGTCGAGCACGAGGCCCATGCGCTTGCCGTCGTGCAGCAGGTCACCGGCCAGGCCGATGTCGACCATGCGGTCCAGCAGCTCCTTGTTCGGGGTGTAGCCGTCGGCCTGGCAGATTTCCGCACGCAGCGCCAGGCCCAGGCCGTCGACGTCGCCGATCTCCGGGTGACGCTTCTGCAGGCCGCGCAGGCCGTCGAGGAAGTACGCGCCCTTTTCCGGCACGGTGCGCTCGTAATCCATTTCCTTGCCCAGCTTCAGCACTTCCAGGCCCAGGCGGGTGCCCAGTGGGTTGGAATTGAAGGTGGAGTGGGTGGAGCCCGGCGGGAACACGGTCGGGTTGATCAGCTCTTCGCGCGCCCACAGGCCCGACAGCGGGTTCAGGCCGTTGGTCAGCGCCTTGCCGAACACCAGCACGTCCGGGGTCACGCCGAAGTGCTCGATCGACCACAGCTTGCCGGTGCGCCAGAAACCCATCTGGATTTCATCGACGACCATCAGGATGCCGTACTTGTCCAGCACGCGCTTGAGGCCGGTGAAGAAGTTGCGCGGCGGGATGACGTAGCCGCCGGTGCCCTGGATCGGCTCGACGTAGAACGCGGCGTACTCGGCCTGGCCGACCTTGGGATCCCACACGCCGTTGTACTCGCTTTCGAACAGCCGCTCGAACTGCCACACGCAGTGGTCGGAGTACTCGTCCGGGGTCATGCCCTTCGGGCGGCGGAAGGGGTACGGGAACGGGATGAACATCGCGCGCTCGCCGAAGTGACCGTAGCGGCGGCGGTAGCGGTAGCTGGAGGTGATCGACGACGCACCCAGGGTGCGGCCGTGGTAGCCGCCCTCGAAGGCGAACATCAGGCTCTTGCCGCCGCGCGCGTTGCGCACGATCTTCAGCGAGTCCTCAATGGCCTGCGCGCCGCCGACGTTGAAGTGCACGCGGCCGTCGAGGCCGAACTTCTCGTGCATGTCCACGGCAATGGTCTTGGCCAGCTGCACGCGGGTTGGGTGCAGGTACTGGCTGGCGACCTGCGGCAGGGTGTCGATCTGGTCCTTCAGTGCATCGTTCAGGCGCTTGTTGCTGTAGCCGAAGTTGCAGGCCGAGTACCACATCTGCAGGTCGAGGTAGGGCACGCCCGCACCGTCGAACATGTAGCTGCCTTCGCCGCGCTGGAAGATCTTCGGCGGGTCGACGTAGTGGACGGTATCGCCGAAGGAGCTGTAGCGGGCTTCGTCGGCCAGCAGCCGCGCATCGGAGGCAGCCGCGTCGGCGTTCTTGTCAAAAATGTTCATGCAGTTCGGTTCCGTGAAGGACGTTCGAAAGGGGTAACAGGGGAGCGCGCCTGGAAGGGAGTGCTCAGGCGGTGGCAAGCAGCAGGGGCAGTGCGGCGGGCTGCGGGCTGGCGTCGGGGCGACGTGGCTGCAGCAGGCTGCCATCGAGCAGGCGCGGCAACAGTGCGATTGCATCGTGGAAGGTATCGATGGCGGCATGCGCGATGCCGGCCTTCGTGCAATGGGTAATCAGGCGGCGCTTGGCGAACACGAAGTCGGCGTCTTCGGACACGCAGAAATCCGAGCTGCCGTCGCCGATCATCAGCACGCGCGGTGCTTCGTTGGCGCGCGCCTGCGCGGCGCAGGCGCATTTGCAGGTGCCACTGCGGCAGCCTTCGGCCTGGTAGGGCGATTCCAGTTCCCAGTGGTCCCCGCACCAGCGCAGGTGGTTGGCCACCACCGGCAGCGGTGGCAGACCATGGTTGGCGAGGATGCGATGGATCGCATAGTCCAGGCCGTCGCTGACGATGCGCAGTGGCAGGCCGAGCTGTTCGGCGCGGCAGACGAAGGCCGCGAAGCCCGGATCGATCTGCACCTGGTCCAGATGGGCATCGAGCGTGGCCGGGTCCAGCTTCAGCAGCCGCACCTGGCCCTGCATGCATTCACGCGAGCCGATCTTTCCCGCCTTCCACTGGTCTTCCAGTTCCTGCCAGCCCGGCTGGCCGTACTTTTCCAGCAGCGAGTCGATGACATCTTCGAGGCTGATGGTGCCGTCGAAGTCACACAGGATGCTCCAGCGCATGGGCAGGTCCGTCGATGAAAGAAGCGTCCGGCACGATGCCGGGGCAGGCTCAATGTAGGCAGGCCGCCTTTCGTGTTCCTTTCCTGTTGAAAGCCTGCACCGCAGGCTGGGGAAAGTGTTCAGGAATCGCGCTTGCTGAAGGGGCGTAATGCCCTGGAAACCGCGGTTTCAGAGCTGCGCAGCGGCCAGCGCCCGCAGGATCTCCGCGGTTTCCTCACGGGTCTGCCAGGCGCTGTTGCCAAGGGTCAGCATGCGTGCGGCGAAGTCACGTGCATTGGGCACGTTCTCCTGCGGCACGATGCCACGCAGGTAGGCGTAGTCGGGCAGGGCATGGATGAACATGCGGCTGGCGCCGAGGCCGCGCGGCCACAGTGTGTCCAGTGCGGCGTCACGCGCGCGCTGGCTGGGCAGCAGCAGCATCAGCATCGGCCAGGTGCCGCCGCTACCGGCCAGGCCATCGACCACCTCCACCGCCGGCAGTTGTGCCAGCTGCACGCGCAGCTGCAGTGCGCGCAGGCGCCCGGCCTGCAGGAACGCCGGCAGCCGCCGCGCGGCATGGGCACCGATGTTCTGCCGCCATCGGCTGACCTGGTGCTGCGGTATGTCCAGCGGGAAAATGTCACCGACCGCGTCTTCCAGATCGCCACGCTGCAGTGCGCTGCGCAGCGGATTGCCGTACACCAGCGACAGCAGCGATGGGCGATAGCAGGCGGCAAGGCCAAGCAGCTGCACACTGCGAAGCAGCTCCCAGCGCAGGTTGAAGCGCACGTGTTCGGCGGCATGCTCGGCCAGTTCGGCGCGCAGTTCGTCATCGCGGCTGACCAGCAGGCCGCCTTCGTGCAGGCTCAGTCCCTTCCCTGCAGCGAGGCTGAAGAATCCGATATCGCCACGCAGGCCGACACTGCTGTTGCCCACCCGTGCACCCAGCGCCTGTGCGGCATCTTCGATGACCCGGGTGCCGGCGCCGCGTGCGATGTCGCAGGCCTGTTCGACATCGGCGATGCGCCCGCCGAGGTGGGTCGGCAGGATCGCCAACGTACGCGCATCGGCCAACCGTTTGAGCTGGCCGGGATCGAAGTCGAAGTGGCCGTGCCGGGTATCGCACAGCTGCACGCGCAGGCCGAGGCTGTGCACCGCGATCGGCACCAGCGGGCAGGTGTAGGCCGGCATGATCACTGTGTCGCGCTTTGGCGCACGCTTGCGCAGGGTGCGCAGCGCGATCAGCAGCGCGTGGGTACCGGAACAGGTCAGCTGCAGCGGCGGTGTGCCGAGCTGGTTGGCCAGGATCTCGCGCAGGTCGCCGCCACCGGGAAGGAAGTCGCTGGCCTGCATCGGCAGGCCAGCCGTCGGCGGCAGTTCGCGCGCGAACAGGCTCATCGCCGCGCGCTCATGGCGTGCTTGCCGCGGGGCTGTGCGGATCGTCTGCTTCGGCGCGACCGAGGCAGGCGATGCCGGCCACGATCAGGACCGCACCGACCAGGTGGTGCAGGGTCAGTGGTTCGTTCAACAGCCACGCCGACAGCAGCAGCACGCTGATCACTTCCAGGTGCGAAGCCGCGAACGCCGGACCGATCGGCGCATGCCGCAGCAGGCTCATCCAGGTGAAGAACGCCCCCACGTAGCCGAGGATGGCGCCGTACACCCACGGCTGCGACAGCACGCGCAGCAGCCAGGCGGTGTTGGCCTCGACCGGCAGGGCCGCCTCACCGGCGTACTTGAAGCACAGCTGGGCCAGCGTGTCGAAGGCCATCAGCAGCGGAAAACCGATCACATACAGGCGCCTCATGAGCCGGCCCCCACCACCGCCACGCCTGCTGTGACCAGCAGCATCCCGGTCACCCGCAATGGCGTGAGCTTCTCGCGGAACAGGATGCGGCCGGCGATCATCAGCGCCACGATGTTGATCGAGCCCAGCAGCACGCCCTTGGACAGCGGAACCAGTGACAGGAAGGCGATCCAGGCGACGAACTCAAGCACGTAACAGGCGATGCCGATCCACAGCCAGGGGCGGCTGAGCATGTGCTTCCAGCGCTGCAGTCCCTCGCCCTCCTGCGGGTCGCTGGCGGCGGCCTTGAAGGCGAGCTGGCCACCGGTATCGAGCACGACATTGGCCAGCCACAGCAGCGTGGCAAGTGCCCCCATTTCAGGCCACCGCCTTGAGGACGCCGCTGCGTTCACCGATCCCGGTGAAGAAGCGCGCGCTGCGGCGGATCACCTCGCGGCGTTCGCGGTCGATCGTGATCATGTGGTAGCTGTCCTCCAGCACCACCAGTTCCTTCGGGCCACTGACCCGCGACATCACCAGTTCGGCATTGCCCATGCTGGCCACGTCGTCTTCGCGGGCGTGCATCACCAGGCACGGGGCGGTGACCTGGTGCAGGTGGCGGCGGGTCCAGTTGCTCAGCGCACGCATCTCGGCCAGCGCGTGCCAGGGATTGCCCGGAAGGCCTGCCGCCGCGCTGTCGCCGGACAGCATGGCGGCGCTGACCTGCGCACGCAGGCGCTCGTCGCGCAGGCCGTACGGCGGTTCTTCCATGAACATGCGGTCGCGGCCGATGTTGAAGCGCTTGAACCACGGCAGCAGGAACGAGAGGCGGGCGACAGCGGGTATGTTCCAGCCGTCGTAGCGGAACGTGGCGCCATACACGCCGACGCCGGACACCCAGTCCGGTCGTCGGGCAGCAAGTGCCAGCGACAGCACCGCGCCCATCGACAGGCCACCGACGAACAGCTGGTCGACCTTGCCGCGCAGGCTTCCCGCCGCATCTTCCACGCCCTGGTACCACTGTTCCCAGGTGGTCGCCAGCAGGTCATCCACGGTGCCACAATGGCCGGGCAGCTGCACGCCGTGTACGGTGAAGCCGGCGTTGTTCAGGCCCTTGCCCAGCATGCGCATTTCCGCCGGGGTACCGGTCAGGCCATGGACCAGCAGCACGCCCTGGCGGCCACCGGGGAGGAAGAAGTCGTGCGATTCGGTCACCTGGCGGCTCCGGGACGGCAGTGGGGAGGGTCAGGATCGCAAGCGCGATTTTCGCCAGCCTTTCAGCGTCCCGGCCGGGTCAGGATGCCTTCAGCAGCGGCAGCGAGATGGCGACCTTCAGTCCACCACCGGGCCGGTTGAGGAAGCTCAGGCGGCCGCCGAAGTGCTCCACCGCCTCGTGGGCGATGGCCAGGCCCAGGCCGGTGCCGCTGGCGGTGGTGCCGGGGGCGCGGAAGAAGCGCTCGCCCAATCGTGGCATCAGCTCCTCGGGTACGCCGGGTCCGTTGTCCTCCACGTACAGTTCGACGTCATTGTCATCCAGCGCGTGCACGCCGACGGTGACGGTCGCACCGCGGCCGGCATAGCGCAGCGCATTGTCGATCAGGTTGTCCAGTGCCTCCTGCAGCTGGGCACCGTTGCCGAGCACGCGCAGAGGGTGGGGACTGCCGAGGTAGCCCAGGTCGATGCCGTCGCGGATCGCTTCGGGCACGCGCATGCCGACCCACTGTGGCACCCGTTCGCACAGGTCCAGTGCCTCCACGGTATCGGGCACGGTCTGCGCCCGGCTCAGCGCCAGCAGCTGGGTGCTGACCCGCGCGGTGCGCTGGTTGAGCCGGCGGATGTGCTGCAGTGCCTCGCGCACCGTGTCCGGGTCGCCATGCGCCAGTGCCTGGTCCACGTGCAGGGCCATGCCGGCCAACGGCGAGCGCAGCTGGTGCGCGGCGTCTGCGATGAAACGGTTCTGCAGGGTGATCATTTCCGCCTGGCGGGCAAACAGATCGTCGATGGTGCTGATCAGCGGCTGGATCTCCTCCGGCACGTCGGCGTCGGAGATCGGCGCCAGTTCGCCGCGGCGCTGTGCCAGGCGGGTCCTCAGCGGGGTCAGGATGCGCAGGCCATGGGTCACCCCGAACCAGACCAGCGCGGCGGTGCCCAGCGCCAGCATGGTCATCAGCGGGATGATGATCATCAGGATCTCTCGCGCGCGCTGGCGTCGTTCGGCCATGCTTTCGGCCACCGTCACCGCCAGCTGGTCCTGCGGATCGTTCATCGCACGCGTGCAGACGGTGGCCATGCGCACCGGCTGGCCGTTGAGAATGCCGTCGTACAGGGTGGGGTCCACGCCGGTGCATTCCTGCGAAGGCGCGTAGGCACTGAAATCCGCATTGCCGCTGAGTGTCCCCTGGCGGCTGCTGTCGACGTTGAAATAGCGATGGCCGTCGGGCTCGTACTCGATCAGGAAGCGCGCCTGCGGTGACAGCTCGCTGGTCACCGGCATGCCGCTCAGCATCTGCGCGAAGGAGTGCGTGTCGTCGATGAGGTTGCGGTCGTGGATGCGGTTGGAGTAGTCCAGCGCAACGTAGTAGGCCAGGATCGTATTGAAAGTGAGCAGGGCCAGCATCGGCAGCGCCAGGAAGGCAAGCAGGCGCCGGCGCAGGCTGGGCGGTCCACTGATCACGGGGCGCTGTCGTCCTGCGCGTCTTCCAGCATGTAGCCCAGCCCGCGCACGGTGCGGATGCCCATGCCGCCGGGCTGCAGCTTGCGGCGCAGGCGGTGCAGGGCGATGTCCAGGCCGTTGTCGGTCAGGTCCTGGCCCCAGTCGCACAGCGCTTCCACCAGCTGCGCGCGCGATACGATGCGCTCGGCGCGAACGGCCAGCGCCGACAGCAGGCCGAACTCGCGTGCGGTCAGTTCAAGTGATTGGTCGTCGATCCAGACGCGGTGCCCGGCCAGGTCCAGGCGCAAGCGGCCGACGCGCAGGTCCGGATTACCATTGCTGGTGACCCGCCGCAGCTGTGCTCGCACGCGCGCTTCGAATTCGTCCAGTGCGAACGGCTTGACCAGGTAGTCATCGGCGCCGAGGTCGAGCACGCGTACCCGCTCGGCCAGGCCGTCACGTGCGGTCACCACCAGCACCGCCAGGCCATCGCCGCGCTGGCGCAGGCGTTGCAGCACGTCGCGGCCATCCAGTTGCGGCAGCCCCAGGTCCAGCACCAGCAGTGCGTACTGGGTCGAGCCCAGTGCTGCATCGGCGTGCGCACCGTTGTCGACGTGGTCGACCACGTGCCCCTGCCGGCGCAGCGAGGCGCACAGGCCGGAGGCGATGTCCGGGTCGTCTTCAGCAATCAGAACGCGCATGCGCGGGGGCTCCTGTAACGGTCAGGCCCACCGGCTGGGCGGGGTGGGCCTCTCGGCTGCCGAAGGGTAGCCGCAAACCGGGTGAAGGTGGAGCGCGCCGGCACCTCCCGGCACCGTCGCGCTGTCCCTCCATTCAGTCCTGCAGGCCCGGCTCACCCAGCGCCAGCGGCACCCGCGAACCATCCAGCAGGCCACGGCTGAGCTTGCCCTCCTCGATGAACAGCAGTTCGCCGTTCTCGCCGTTCTTGATGCTGCTGTCGATGGCGATCACGCGGTCGCCGTGGAAGCTGCTGACGTGTGGCATCGAGGTATGGCCGACCACGATGCGCTTGAGCTGCAGGCGGTCGAGCACGGCCTGCACACCCGCGGTGTCGAGGCGGCCATCGAAATAGCCGCGGTACCAGATCGGGCTGGTCTTGCCGTCATACAGCGGTGCGGTGGCCGGGTCGGCCTTCACTTCGGCCTTGGGCAGGCCCAGTGAGGCCTGGTAGGCCGCATTGGTGCGTGCCGGGTCCAGCGCCAGCTGCACCGCCTCGGGCGAGATGCCGCCATGCAGGAACAGGGTATCGCCGATCTTCAGCAGCACCGGGCGGGTGCGCAGCCACTGCCCGATCACCGAGTCGGCGCCATACAGTTGCGGGTAGCTGCGGCCCAGCAGCTGGGCGCTGCGCAGGTACTTCGGGTTGACGTAGCGCAGGTCGTCGTACAGCACCATGGTTTCGTGGTTGCCGAGCACGAAGTGCACTGCGCCACCGGCGGCGGCCGCCTGCTGCTGCAGGCCGTACAGCAGCCAGAACGCCTCGGTCACCTGCGGGCCGCGGTCGAACACATCGCCGGCGATGACCAGGGTGTCGGTGCCCAGCGCCCAGCGGTCCTGCGCATCGATCACCTTGTTGGCGCGCAGCAGGCGCACCAGCAGGCCGTACTGCCCGTGGATATCGGACAGGGCAACGATGCGCGGTACCGCCGGCAGCACGGAGACCGACGGTGCGTTGGGTGCGGCGACATGCACGGTGTGTTCGTAGCCGCAGCGCGGCGGGATATCGGTGCCCGCCGCGTTGATCGGCAGCGCGCGCGACTCGACCTTGTCCGCGCAGATCCATTTCGCCTTCAGCTGCTTGCCGTCGCGGAACACGTACGGGCCATCGGCCTGTACATGGTCAGCAGGCGCGGCGACCTCGCGGGCCTGCGTGGCTCCAGCGGCACAGGCCAGCAGGGCCAGCGGCAGCAGGCGGGCAAGGCGGAACAGGGCGCGATGCGGCATGGGATGTTTCCTTGGCGGGCAATGAAGAGGCAGGCCCGAAGGCCCGCCCTTGATGCTACGCCGTCGCTGCGCCAGCCGCATTGCCGTTCCGGTCTGTCCGGCATGCGGCCGTCGGCTCAGAACTTCGCGCGCAGGTTGAACAGCACGCGGCGCGGTTCGCCCCAATAGCCGGAGTTGAAGAAGCCGACGTTTCGGTAGTAGACCTTGTCAAACAGGTTGGTGACCGTCACGCCCACGCTCAGGTTGTCGTTGATGCGGTAGCGGCCCATCAGATCGAACAGCACGTAGCCGCCCTGGCTCATCCGACCGGTGGCCGTGACCGGCGCACCGCTGGCGGTGAAGCGGCCGGTGGGAATGGGCTGCATCTGGTAGATCTCGCTCTGCACGCTGACACCGCCGCCCAGCGTCCACTGGCCATGGGTCCAGGTGGTATTGAAGCGGGCCAGGTGCATCGGGCTGGTGCTGGCGAAGCGGCTGCCATCGGGGTTGCTGCTGTAGCTGTAGGTGTAGCCGCCGGTCATGCTCCAGTGGTCGTTGATCGAACCGGAGACTTCGAACTCACCGCCCTGGGTGGTAATGCCACGGCTGGCGATGTACGGCGAACTGCCATCGGGCAGCTTGATCTCGCCACCGTTCGGGTCCAGCTCGGCCACGTTGTCCTGCTTCATGTAGAAGCCGTTCAACGCCGCGTACAGGCGGCCGCCGAAGAAGTCGGCCTTCAGGCCGTACTCGTAGTTGCCACCGGTGGTGGGGGCCAGCAGCTGGTTGTTGATGTCGCGCCGCGCGGTGGCCTGGAACACGTCCGAATAGCTGGCAAAGGCGGTGATGGTGCTGCTCAGATCATACAGCACGCCCACGTATGGGGTCAGCTCATGGGCGGTGGTGCGCGCGCTGCGGCTGGTGAAAACGCCGTCGGTGTTGTAGTTGTCGGTGGTGGTGCGGTAATCGGAATAGCGCGCGCCGGCGATGATCTTCAGCGGATCGATCGGGTTCAGGCGCACGGCGGCGTAGTAGCCGGTCTCGGTGGTGTTCACCGTGCTGGACGGAATGCCGTAGTTGTACGTGGTCGGCTTGCCGATGTTGCCGTCCCAGCTGAAGATGCTGGGGAAGGCGGCCACGTTGTACGGGCGCGAGGTGATGCCGGCGCGGATGGTGTCCAGGTCACGGTCGTAGTGGTTGATGCCCACCACCAGCTCGTGCGAACGGCCGAACAGCTGGAACGGACCGGACGCGTACAGGTCGAAGGCATCCTCGCGGGTTTCCGACACCGAATAGGTATCGGCAATGCGCAGGCCCAGACCGGTGACCGGGTCGGCCCAGTTGCCGGTGTTGGAGCCGGCCAGCAGCAGCGAATCGGTATCGGTGGCGCGGTGGTTGTACGCCAGGCGGCCACTCCAGCCGGCGCCGAACTGCTGTTCCAGGGTGGCGAAGTAGTTGGTGCTTTCGCGGTTCCACTCGTTCCAGCGCGCTGCGGCGCTGTAGGAACGCGGCATGTGCGCGCGGCTGCCATCGCGGAAGTACAGCGGCGAGGCGCTCCAGGCGCCGCCATCGGAACCGGTCTTCAGGTAATCGATGCCAGCACGCAGGCGGGTGCTGTCGGTCAGGTCGGCTTCGATCACCCCGTACAGGCTGGGCGACTTGTCATGCTGGAAACGTACCCAGCTTTCCTTGTCGGTGTAGGCGCCGACGAAACGCCCGCGTACGCGGCCACTCTTGCTGAGCGGGCCGGACACGTCCACTTCGGCACGCTTGTAATCCCACGAACCGGCGCTGAGGCTGGTGCTGGCCTGGAAGGTTTCGGTCGGGCGCTTGCGCACCATGTTCACCGTGGCCGACGGGTTACCCGAGCCGGTGACCAGGCCGCTGGCACCGCGCACCACTTCAATGCGCTCGTAGATGGAGGTGTCGCTGAGGATCGAGTTGCCGCCGGCACCGGTGGTGTAGTTCGTGGGAATGCCATCGAACATGAAGTTGTTGATGGCAAAGCCGCGCGCATTGAACAGCGTGCGGTTGCTGTCATACGACTGGATGGTCACGCCGGGCGTCTGCTGCAGCACCTCGGAGATCGTGATGAGGTTGAAATCCTCGATGCGCTGGCGGGTGAACACGGTCAGCGACTGCGGGGTCTCGCGCAGGGTCAGCGGCAGCTTGGTGGCGGTGTTGGTGCCATAGACCTGGTAGCCCTCGGTGCGCTGGGTCACCATCACCCGGTCCAGTTCGGTGGTGGTCGGCGCACTGTCCTGGGCAAATACCGGCGCGGCGGCGCAGGCGAGCGACAAGGCGAGGGCGTTCCGGCGCAGGGCGCCAGAGTGCGTGTGCTTCATGCAATGACCTTTCTAGTTCAGGAACGGGAAGACGGGCGTGGCGCCGGCTTGGCCGGGCTGCGGAAACTGAGCCAGAGCACCATGGCCCCGGCGCCTGCGGCGAGCACGCCACACCAGCCCACGAAGCCCTGGGCAACGCCCCAAGCCGCGATGCTCGGTGCCAGGCTGGCCGCCAGCGCGGCCGCGCCCAGCAGGCGCAGCAGGCGGCGGCGCGGCGCGGCGGGGGCATGACCGGTGACGTCGCGATGGTGGCGTTCCATCGCCAACGCCAGACATACGAAGCCGACGGTCGCCAGCAGCAGGGTGAGCGCGCTCATGCGCTGGCCTCGGCAGCCGGGGCGGCGCGTGCGGCACGTGGCTTGCGTTGCGCCGGCACGAAACGATGCACCTTGCGCGCTGCCCACAACAGGCTGGCGCCGATCAGCAGCAGGCCGATGTCGATGCCGGCCCGGGCGCCATCACCGTTGGCCAGCGCAGTGACCGCGCCCCCCTGCCAGGCCGCCAGGTTGTACAGCGGCAGGCCCAGCGCCAACACGCCGGCCAATGCCAGTTGTTCCACCCAGCCGCGACGGGCCGGACGGAATAGCGCGTGCAGCAGGCAGGCCGCCCACGCGTAGAAGAACACCTTCACTTCGGCATCGCTGCGGTTGGCCAGCTCCACCGGCAGCAGGCGGTTGCCCCACAGGAAGGCCAGCATGGCGACCGGCAGGCCGCTGACGAAGCCGATGTTCAGGCGTTCCACGATGCGGAAACCCAGATGCGGACGCGCGGGGTCGGGCAACTGGGTGCGGCGCTTCACCGTCCACAACACCAGCCCGGTGGCGACCATCAGCGTGCCGGCCACGCCGGACAGGAAGAACAGCCAGCGCATCGTGGTGGGCGCGAAACGTGCCGCGTGGAGTCCGATCATGCCGTCGCGGGTGACCACGGCGGCCGAGCGCGGCGGGGCAGCATCGAGCAGTTCGCCGCGCGCGTCGAAGGTGAGGGTGTCGTTGGCCCCGGCAATCTGGTCGGCCTGCTGGCGGCGCACGGCAATGCGCATCGACGCATCGCCTGGCTGGTCGATCTGCAGCGACGCGGCATGGCCACCGCCCCACTGCAATTCCGCACGGCGCAGGACCTGGGCCAGTGCGGGCGGCGCAGCGGCTACGCCACTGGGTTCGACCTTTTCCGCGCGCGGGAACAGGTCGGCGAAGAACGCATCGCGTCCAC
The DNA here is from genome assembly GCF_030985515.1 of Stenotrophomonas sp. Sm10. Taxonomy (NCBI): domain Bacteria; kingdom Pseudomonadati; phylum Pseudomonadota; class Gammaproteobacteria; order Lysobacterales; family Lysobacteraceae; genus Stenotrophomonas; species Stenotrophomonas sp. Sm10. Next base: position 12,730 of record NZ_JAPTFO010000021.1, on the reverse strand, counting down.
CGGGGTAGTTCGCGTCCACCGCCCACGGCATGTACAGCGTCATCAGGGTGATCAGGCCGGTGTAGGTGATCATCAGGTGGAACGGCAGCGACAGCACCGCCAGCGCGTTGTGGCCGTCCAGCCAGGTGCGTTGGCCCTTGCCGCGGCGGAAGGTGAAGAAGTCGGTGAAGATCTTCTTGTGGGTGATGACCCCGCTGATGATCGCCACCAGCATCAGCATGGAACAGGCACTGATGAACCAGCGCGCCCACAACACCGGTACGTAGTGCAGATCGAAATGCAGGCGATAGAAGAAGTTGCCACCGCGTGTCTCGCGCACCTGCACCGGGGTGCCGTTGGCATCCAGGGTGGCTTGGTTGGGATTGCGCTGGCCACGCCGGCGTTCCTTTTCGCCCTTCGCCTGCCAACTGACGGTGGTGGCACTGCTGCGCGAATCGGGCAGTTCGATGCTCCAGCGCTGCGCGTCCGGTGCAGTGCGGGCCAGGAACTGCTGGGCCTGGGTGACGGCGGTCGTGGCCTCGGCGGGCAGGCCGATTTCCGGCTGCATCCAGCGGGTCAGTTCTTCCTTCCAGTACGATGCGGTACCGGCAATGAAAATCAGGAACAGCACCCAGCCGACCACCAGGCCCGACCATGTGTGCAGCACCGATTGCGATTGGCGGATGCCGCCCAGGTTGTCGGCGCTGCTCATGCGTAGTTCCCGCGCAGCAGCCAGGCGATCAGTGCAGCGAGGGCGCCCGCGGCCAGCAGGCCCACAGCGGCACGCAGGGTGCTGCGCGCGGCGTAGGCCCAGATGGCGGCCAGTGCGTAGACCACGAACGCGGCCATGGTCGCCACCAGGGTGGCATCGGCCTTGGCGCCCGGCAGCAGACGCGCCAGTGCGGCGGCCCAGCAGGCAGCCACGGCGTAACCGCCCAGCAGCGCCAGCAGACCGCGCGCCCACAGCAGGCCATGACCGTTACCGCGCGCCACGCGCTTGGCCGGCGCAGCGCCGGCAGCAGAAGGAGAGGTAGGAGCGGCCATCGCCGATGTCAATGAGAACCGTGTGCAATTGCAATTGAATGCTATTTGACACCGGTGACCCTGTCGAGTCCCCCATTCGGGGGGGGCGCCGTTTACAGCTTGCGCACCACGGTAGCGTGCGCCGGCAGTGGCTGTCCGTGGGTGTCCAGCGGTTGCATGTAGGGCACGGTTGAGCCGTTGTCACGCTGGACCAGGGAAGAGTGGGCTTCGCCAGCGCCGAAGCGATGGCGTTCTCCCCACTGGCGCAGCGCGACCAGCAGCGGGAACAGTTCCTGGCCGGCGTGGGTGAGCACGTATTGCTGGTAGGCCGAGCCATCGGAGGCCGGTTGCAGTTGCAGGATGCCGGCCTCGACCAGCCTGCGCAGGCGATCGCTGAGGATGTTGCGCGCCGCGCCGAGGCTGCGCTGGAAGTCGCCGAAGCGGCTGACGCCGTCGAAGGCATCGCGGATCACCAGCAATGCCCAGCGATCACCGAGCAGGTCGGCGCTGCGGGCGACGGGGCAGGGGCTGTCGGCGTGCATGGCAGGTTCCGTAGAAGGTGGTTGCAGTTTAAAACCAACGCCGCTAGCCTGCATCAAGTTTCAAATTGCAACTACATGATGAGCCTCGCCCCGACACCCCGCTCCCTGCTGGTCCTGCTCGCGGTCGCCGCCGGCGCCAGCGTCGCCAACGTCTACTACGCGCAGCCGCTGCTGGACCAGCTCGCGCGCGCCTTCGCGCTGGACCGGGCGGTGGCGGGTGCGGTGGTGTCTGCCACCCAGGCCGGCAGCGTGCTGGCGCTGCTGGGCCTGCTGCCGCTGGCCGATCGTGGTGACCGTCGACGCCTGCTGCGGTTGCAGTTGGTGGCACTGGTGCTGGCGTTGCTGTGGCTTGCCGCGGCACGCACGGCAGTCTGGTTGTTGTCGGGCATGCTGCTGGCCGGTTTGCTGGGCACGGCGCTGACCCAAGGACTGATCGCCTACACAGCCACGCTGGCACCGCCCGAGCAGCGGGGGCGCGTGGTGGGCGCCGTGCAGGGTGGGGTGTTCATCGGGCTGCTGCTGGCGCGTGTGCTGTCCGGCACGGTGGCGGCCATTGCCGGCTGGCAAGCGGTCTATCTGCTTTCGGCAGCGCTGATGGCGGCCTTGGCCGTACTGCTGTGGCGGCGCCTGCCGGCCGTGCCGATACCCGCAGTGCCGCCGCGCTGGCGCGACCTGATCGGCTCGATGCTGGGCATGCTGCGCCGCGATCGAACGCTGCGCGAGCGCGGGCCGCTGGCATTGCTGCTGTTTGCCGGCCTCAATGTGTTCTGGGCGGCGGCACCCTTGCCGCTGTCGGCACCGCCGCTGCACTGGTCGACCGCAGCCATCGGTGCGCTCGGCCTGGCCGGGGTGGCAGGTGCATTGATGGCGTCGCGGGTCGGGCACTGGATGGACCGCGGTTTCGCGCATCGGGTCAGCCTCGGCGCGCTGTTGTTGATGCTGGTCGCGTGGTGGCCGCTGCTGGGCCTGCCGCGTTCGCTGTCCTTGCTTTTGCTGGGTGTGGTCGTGCTCGACCTCGGCGGCCAGGCACTCCATGTCTCGAACCAGGCATTGTTGCTGCGTGCACCGGCAGAACAGCATGGGCGCCTGGTGGCGTTGTACATGTTGTTCTATGCAGTTGGCAGTGGGGCGGGTGCGGCTGCGGGGCCTTGGGTGCAGGCCCGGCATGGCTGGCCAGCAGTGTGCCTGTTGGGCGCCGGCATCGCGCTGCTGGCGCTGCTGTGGTGGGCAGCATGGCGGGTGGTGGCGTTCAACGCATCGGCTGGCGCGCGAACCGGTAGAGTCGACTGTCGGTAGAGTCGACTGTCAGTCGACTGCTCTTCGCCCCGCGTGCGAAAAATCCCGCGCTGCGCGCGACAGTCGACCAGCGGTCGACTCTACCTGTCCTGTCGTCATCGCTGCAGTGCACGCCGCCCCGGGGCTTCCTGCAGGTCCGCGCTGGCCACCACCACGCGGTTGCGGCCGCTGCGCTTGGCCTCGTACATCGCCGCGTCGGCACGTGCCATCAACCGTTCGTAGTCCGGATGACCATCGTGACCGGCCACGCCGATGCTGGCGGTCAGCTCCAGCACCTGGCCATTGGCTAGTGCTACCGGTGATCGTGCGATCTGCCGGCGCAGGCTCTCGGCGATCACCGAGGCCTGTGACTCGCTGGCGGCCACCAGCACCACCACGAATTCTTCGCCGCCATAGCGGAACAGATAGTCGCTGCCCCGCGTGAGTTGGCCGAGCAGGCCGGCCACGTGCTGCAACGCGCGGTCGCCGGCATCGTGGCCGTGGCCGTCGTTGATCGCCTTGAAGTGATCCAGGTCGAGCAGCAGCAGCGAGAACGGCGTGCCGTTGCGCGTGGCCAGCTCGATTTCCCGGCGCAGCACGGTCGGCAGGAACCGGCGGTTGAGCAGGTTGGTCAGTGCATCGCTGCCGGCATCCAGTTCGCCGATGCGCTCGAACAGCAGGGTCATCAGGGTGCGGATGGCGGCCAGATCCTCGCGGATGGCCGGCAGCACCGCCAGCCGCTGCGCCGGGGCATCGTTGCTTGCCTGTTGCAGGTTCCCGTCGATGCGGGCCATCAGCTGGCCGACCTGCTGGGTTTCGCTGCTCTCGCCGAAGCTGGGGATGCCCTTGTGGGTGAACCACAGGCCGAATTCCGAGGTCGCCAGACTGGCGCTTTCGCCGGCCTGCACGTGGCCGGCCAGTGCGTACAGCAGTGCGTTTTCCCAGTCCAGCAGCAGGGCGCGCTGGCGCTCGCGCTCGGTGCTGACGTTCTGCACCAGCGAGAACAACCGGTAGGCCGCATCGGCACGGGTGGATCGTTCGCGCGCATGGGTGTAGGCCAGGGTCATGCCTTCCATGGCGATGTCCATGATCGCGCTGAGGCAGTCGATGGCGGCGAACGCGGTGGCACTGTCGGGTGCGTCGTCGCGCAGGCGCACGAACAGCTCGTGCTTGAGCACGCGCGCGCCGCGGGTGACCAGGTCGACCGGAATGCCGACCCGGGCATGCACATCGCCGATCACCCGTTGCGAGGCCACGGCACTGTCGATCCTGTCGCGATCAGTGGTCAGCAGTTGCACCAGCCAGCGCTGCATGGCCGGCTGCAGGCGCTGCTTGACCTGGTCGTGGGACAGGAAGCGGCGTGCACGCCCGTCCTGCAGCAGCACTTCGTAAAAGCGCTGTGCCAGCACGGCTGGGGCATCGGTGGCAGCGGCCTTGAGCAGCGCGGTGGCGGCAGGGCCAGCCTGTTGCAGGCAGTGCTGCCAGGCTTCGGCCAGCGGCTGGCTGGCATCGTCCAGTTGCGGTGTTTCCACGTCGATCTCTGACTGCGTACGACAAACCACGGGTATCGGCCGTGGCGGCGTGCGGTTGATGGCGGGTAAGCCGGCCAGTTTAAGCGCGATGCAGGGTTGCACGGTGCGCAAAGCACATCGGCGCCACTGCGGCAATGAGTGAACGCATTTGAGAATCACTCGCATTGATGGGAGAATGCGCGCACGGATCGGGCCGCAGGCGACTGCAGCGACGCTCCGCCTCCCCCTCGTCGTTGCCTCAAGCCCTTTGCCAGAGGCCCCGTTGCCCTGCCAGAAGGTCCAGATCATGTCTCCTGCCGTTGTCCTTTCGCCGCGCTCGCTGGCGCTTGCCGTTGCCGCCCTGCTGGCGGGCAGCGCCCTGACCGCCCAGGCCGGAACCGACGCCACCGATATCGACACGGTGCATGTCACCGCCTCGCAGATTGCCCGCCAGGCGTTGGGTACCTCGACCATCACCGCCGAGGACATCGCCAAGCGCCCGCCGGCCAACGACATCGCCGAACTGCTGCGCACCATGCCGGGCGTCAACCTCACCGGCAACAGTGCCTCGGGCCAGTACGGCAACAACCGCCAGATCGACCTGCGTGGCATGGGCCCGGAGAACACCCTGATCCTGGTCGACGGCAAGCGCATCGGTGCGCGTGATGCCGTGCGCATGGGCCGCAGCGGTGAGCGCAATACCCGCGGTGACACCAACTGGGTGCCAGCGGAAATGATCGAGCGCATCGAAGTACTGCGCGGCCCGGCGGCGGCGCGCTATGGCTCCGGTGCGTCCGGCGGCGTGGTCAACATCATCACCAAGCGCCCGACCGGCGACCTGACCGGTGCGGTCGACCTGTATGGCCTGGTGCCCGAGCACAGTGCCGAAGGTGGCAGCGAGCGTGTCGGCCTGCAGCTGAGTGGGCCGATGACCGACACCCTGTCGTTCCGCCTGTACGGCAACCTCAACAAGACCGACGCCGACTCACTGGACCTCAACCGCCAGTACGCCACCAACCCGAACGCAGTGCCGCCAGCTGGCCGCGAGGGCGTCAAGAACCGCGACGTCAACGCGCTGCTGCGCTGGGACGTGACCGCCAACCAGGTGGTGGAGTTCGAAGCCGGCACCAGCCGCCAGGGCAACATCTACGCCGGCGACCGCGCCGTCAGCACCACCGGTACCTCGACCGGCGTCGATCTGGCGGCACTGGCCGAGGGCGAAGCGGAGACCAACCGCATGTACCGCAACACCGGTGCGGTCACCCACCGCGGCCGTTGGGGTGATGTCACTTCGCGGGTGACGGCCGCAGTCGAGGCGGTCAACAACTCGCGCATCAATGAAGGCCTGGCCGGTGGCCCGGAAGGCAGCTTCAACGGCACCGACTGGTCTACCTCGCGCCTGCGCAACTACCAGCTGGATGGCGAAGTGAGCTTCCCGACCGCGCTGGGCGGCGCAGAGAACATCTGGACGCTCGGCTTTGAATACCTGGACAGCCGCCTGACCGATCCGTATTCGATGAGCCAGTCCAGCAGCAGCGGCGGCGGTATTCCAGGGTTGTCGGCCGACCGTGCGCGGGGCAAGGCCGACGCGCAGACCACGGCGGCGTTCGTGGAAGACAACATCTACCTGGGCGAGCGCTGGATCGTTACCCCGGGCCTGCGCTTCGACCACCACAGCCAGTTCGGCAACAACACCAGCCCCAGCCTCAATGCGCAGTTCCGCATCAACAGCGACTGGGTGGTGAAGGGCGGCATTGCCCGCGCGTTCAAGGCGCCGAACCTGTACCAGTCGAATCCGGACTATCTCTACTACACCCGCGGCAACGGCTGCCCCAATGCGCTGCCGAGCCTGGGCGCCGGTTGCTACATGCGCGGCAACGCGGACCTGAAGGCGGAAACCAGCCTGAACAAGGAACTGGGCATCGAGTGGGCACCGCAGAGCGGCTGGCAGGCGTCGTTGACCTACTTCCACAACGATTACAAGGACAAGATCCAGGCCGGATACACCCAGATCGGGCTGACCGCCGACACCAAGGGCCGCATCTTCCGCTGGGAGAACGCGCCGAAGGCGATCGTGCAGGGGCTGGAAGGCAACCTGGTCATTCCGCTGCTGGGCGAGCAGGGCAACCGCCTGAAGTGGAGCAACAACTTCACCTACATGGTGGAAAACGAGAACAAGACCACGCATCAGCCGCTGTCGGTGATTCCGAAGTACACGATCAACACCATGCTGGACTGGCAGGCCACCGACAGGCTGTCCGTGTTGCTGACCGGCACCTTCTACGGCAGGCAGGAACCGGCCACGACCAACATCAACAACGACCCGCGCTGCACCGGCAGCTGTGATGCATCGATCGCGCTGCAGGATCGTGGCGCGTACAACATCTGGGGCGTGAGCGCGCGCTACAAGGTGACCGAGACGGTCAGCTTCGGTTTCGGAGTGAACAATCTGGCCGACAAGCGCTTGTTCCGCGAGGCCAACAGCAGCGATGCCGGGGCGGCGACCTACAACGAGCCGGGCCGCGCATACTGGGCCAGCCTGCGCTTCGGCTTCTGACCGCAGGCGGTCGTCGGTCTGCAGCCCTCGCCGGGCCATGCCCGGAGGGCTCGTGTGGCCTGCAATGTTATAAACATCGTAATAGTCTCCCCCGCCGGCACCGCGTAGCCTGCACCGCATCGCAAAGGAGCTGTTGCCATGGGCCACGACCACGACCACCTGCCATCCCAAATCCGCCACGAGAAACCCCTGTGGTGGGCACTCGGCCTGACCACCACCTTCCTCGTCGTCGAAGTGGTGGGCGCGTTCTGGACCAACAGCCTGGCGCTGCTGTCCGACGCCGCACACATGGCCACCGATGCGCTGGCGCTGATGATCGCGCTGGTCGCGGTGCGGCTGAGCCGGCGCCCGCCGGATGCGCGCCGCACCTACGGCTATGCACGGCTGGAAGCGTTGGGCGCGATGATCAACGGTGCCATGCTGTTCGTGGTCGCCGCCTACATCCTGTGGGAGGCGGTCGGCCGTTTCCGCCAGCCGCAGGAGATCGCCTCCTCCGGCATGCTGGTGATTGCTGCGGCGGGCCTGGTCATCAACCTGATCTCGATGCGCCTGCTGCAGGCGGGCAGCGGCGAGAGCCTCAACGTGAAGGGCGCCTACCTGGAAGTGTGGGCGGACATGCTTGGCTCGGTGGCGGTGATCGCCGGCGCGTTGTTGATCAAGTGGACCGGCTGGAAGCCGATCGACCCGATCCTGGCGGTGCTGATCGGCCTGTGGGTGCTGCCGCGTACCTACGTGCTGATGCGTGAGGCGATCAACGTGCTGCTGGAAGGCGTGCCCAAGGGCATGGATGTGGCCAGGGTGCGCGACAGCCTGGCCGGCCACGCCGCAGTCCTGGACGTGCATGACCTGCACGTGTGGGCGCTGGCTTCAAGCACGCCGGCGCTGACCGCGCACATTGTGATGCGCGACGGCACCGATGCCGATGCGCTGCGCCGTGAACTGGGCGGGCGCCTGCACGATGACTTCGGCATCGAGCACGTGACGCTGCAGATCGAGGCGGACCACTGCGGCGAAGCCTGTGGCGGGCCGGCGCCGGCCAACGGCGGCGGACACAAGGGCCATGAGGGCCACGACCACGGCGAGGACGCGCAGGGCCATCGTGGCCACGTGCATCGTTGAATGAAAATGAAGGCCGCACCGGGGAATGCCCGGTGCGGTCATTCGTCGCGTCGCGAGGCCAGCCGATCCGCCAGCCGGGTCGGTTCCGGCAGCCGGTAACCGCGCAGCGTGCGCTGCACCCAGTCCAGCGCGGTATCGGCACTGACCCGATGGCCACCGGCCACGAACAGCGGCTTGCAGCGCACCTTGCTGCGCAGCACCCAGCCCAGTTGCTCGTCGCCATCCAGCAGCGGTGTATGCGCACCAGCTTCGGCGGCCGGTTCGACGAACCTTCCCACCAGTTTCGATTTCGCCACGCCGATGCTCGGCAGATCGGTGACCACGCCAAGATGCGCGGCGACGCCAAGCCGGCGCGGATGGCTGATGCCGTGGCCATCGACGAACACCAGGTCCGGCGTTCGTGGCAGCAGTGCCAGTGCGGCCAGCAATGCCGGCAGCTCGCGGAAGCTGAGCAGGCCCGGGATATAGGGCATCAGTGTGGGAACCCGCGCGATCTCCTGCGCCACGGGCTGCAGCGTCTTTGCATCCAGCAGTACCGCCGCGGCGCGGGTGATGGCGCCGTTGTCTTCGAAGCCGACATCCATCCCGGCCAGCCAGCGCACGCTGCGTGGCAGGCGGTCCTGGCGCTCCACGCGGCCCGCCAGTTGCAGCTGCTGCGCACGGGCGGCAGCGACGCTGCCTTCCCAGCGCCCGGGATCGATCACCGTATTCATCGGTCACAGCATCGCACGGGCGGCGCCACGGCCCGGTGAGCGGCGGCCGGGCTACAATGGCGGCCTGCCTATCCTCGCGTTGGAGACCCTGCAGTGACCCGTAGACTCGTACTGTTGCGCCATGGCCAGAGCCAGTGGAACCTGGACAACCGCTTCACCGGTTGGGTCGATGTTGACCTGACCGAGCAGGGGCGTCGCGAAGCGGCCGCCGCCGGTCGCCTGATGCGCGAGGAAGGCCTGCAGTTCGACGTTGCGCACACCTCGGTGCTCAAGCGCGCCATCCACACCCTGCAGGGTGCGCTGGCCGAGCTGGAGCAGGACTGGCTGCCGGTGAACAAGTCCTGGCGCCTCAATGAGCGCCACTACGGCGGCCTGCAGGGCCTGGACAAGGCCGAGACCGCGGCCAAGCACGGCGAGGAGCAGGTCAAGGTGTGGCGTCGTTCGTACGACATCCCGCCGCCGCCGATGGAACTGGAAGACCCGGGCCACCCGATCCATGACCGCCGTTACGCCGGTCTGGACCGCAACGCGCTGCCGGGCACCGAGTCGCTGGCCACCACCCTGGATCGCGTGCTGCCGTACTGGCACGACGCCATCGCCCCGCAGCTGAAGGACGGCAAGACCGTGCTGGTCACCGCCCACGGCAACTCGCTGCGCGCGCTGTACAAGTACCTCAACAATGTCTCGCGCGAGGAAATCCTCGAGCTGAACATCCCGACCGGCATCCCGCTGCTGTTCGAACTGAACGATGACCTGACCGTGCAGTCGTTCCGCTACCTGGGCGACCCGGAAGCGGCGCGCAAGGCCGCCGAAGCCGTGGCCAACCAGGGCAAGGCGAAATAAGAAGCAGAAGGCCGGCGCAAGCCGGCCTTCGCTTTTGTAGAGCCGAGCCCACGCTCGGCTGCTTTGGGCTTTTGCCGCACGAAGCATGAACCCGGAACGGAGAGCAGTCGAGCATGGCTCGACTCTACAGAAGGACGCTCTGTGACCTTTGGCCGGTCCCCAACCTCACGCCCCCGGCTACCCTGTGAAATTACCCGCAGGAGAGCCTCATGAACGTCCGCAACCTGGTCCCGCTGGGCCTGACCATCGCCATCGCTGCTTCGCTGGCGGCCTGTGGCAAGAATGACGCCGCACCGGCGGCCAGCGCCGACGCCAAGCCAGCCTTCGACCTGTCGCAGATCAAGACGCCGCTGATTTCGCTCAACAGCGCTGATCTCGATCCGTCCATCTCCGCCTGTACCGACCTCAATGGCTTCGTCAACAGCAAGTGGCTGAAGGCCAACCCGGTGCCGGGCGACCAGACCACCTGGGGCAGCTTCGAGATCCTGCGCGAGCGCTCGCTGGAAGTGCAGCACGCGCTGGTGCAGCAGGCCGCCGCCAGCCAGGCCAAGGCCGGCTCGGTGGAAGCCAAGATCGGTGACATCTGGAAGACCGGCAACGACGAAGCGAAGATCGAAGCTGCCGGCCTGGCGCCGCTGCAGCCGCAGCTGGACAAGATCACCGCGCTTAACGACACCGCCGCCATCACCCGGTACCTGCGCGACAGCCAGGCCGAAGGCAAGGGCGTGCTGTTCTCGCTGTTCGCCAATGCCGACTACAAGGATTCGGCCAACGTCATCGCCTACGTCGGCCAGGGTGGCCTGGGCCTGCCGGAGAAGGGCTACTACTTCGACGATGCGCAGGCCAAGATCCGCGACGCCTACGTGGCCTATATCGCACAGGTGCTGACCCTGTCCGGCGTGGACGCGGCGCAGGCCGCCGAGCAGGCCAAGGCCGTGATGGCCTTCGAAACCCGCTTGGCCAAGGCCTCGATGTCGCGCATCGAAATGCGTGATCCGGCCAAGCGCTACAACCCGCTCAGCGCGGCTGAGGCCGACAGGCTGACCCCGAACTTCAGCTGGACCGCGCTGTTCGACACGCTGAAGGTGCCGGCCGCGCAGAAGTTCTCACTGGCCCAGCCGGGCTTCTTCGGTGAAATGGACAAGATGCTGGCCGACGTGCCGGCCAGCACCTGGCAGGCCTACCTGCGCTTCCACACCATCGACGATGCCGCGCCGTACCTGAGCAGCCAGTTCGAGAAGGCCAACTTCGAGTTCTACGGCACCACCCTGCGTGGCCAGAAGGAAATGCAGCCGCGCTGGAAGCGCGTGCTGGAGTCGGTCAACGGTGGCATGGGCGAAGCCCTGGGCCAGCTGTACGTCGACGCCGTGTTCCCGGCCGAGTCGAAGGTGGCCATGCAGCACCTGGTGGAGAACCTGTCGCAGGCATTGAAGGCGCGGCTGGAGCAGCTGCCGTGGATGGGCGAGGAAACGAAGAAGAAGGCACTGGAAAAGTGGGCCAGCTTCACCCCGAAGATCGGCTACCCGGACAAGTGGCGTGACTGGTCGGGCCTGCAGACCAACGGCGACAGCTACCTGGGCAACATGCAGGCGGCGCGTGCGTTCAACTACCGCTACATGCTGGACAAGATCGGCAAGCCGGTGGACAAGACCGAATGGGGCATGACCCCGCAGACCGTCAACGCGTACTACAACGCCACCAAGAACGAGATCGTGTTCCCGGCAGCGATCCTGCAGGCGCCGTTCTTCGACGCCAAGGCCGATCCGGCGCTGAACTACGGCGGCATCGGTGCGGTCATCGGCCACGAAATGATGCACGGCTACGACGACTCGGGCAGCCAGTTCGCCGCCAACGGCAACTTCGACAACTGGTGGACCGACGCCGACCGCAAGGCCTTCACCGAGCGTACCGACCAGCTGGTCGCGCAGTTCGACGGCTACGAGTCGGTGCCGGGCGTGTTCGTGAAGGGCAAGCTGACCCTGGGCGAGAACATCGGCGACCTGGGCGGCCTGACCGTGGCCTATGACGCGCTGCAGATGGCGCTGAAGGAAGACCCGAAGGCGAATGTCGAGGTCGATGGCCACAGCCAGGACCAGCGCTTCTTCATGAACTGGGCCACGGTGTGGCGCCGCAACTTCACCGATGGTGAGCTGCGCGTCCGCCTGAACACCGATCCGCACGCCCCGGCCAACTTCCGTGCCAACGGTGCGCCGTCGAACATGCCGTCCTATGCCGCTGCATTCCAGTGCAAGGCCGGTGATGCGATGGTGCGTGCCGACGACAAGCGCGTGGTGATCTGGTAATCGATCATCCGTGATGCATGATGCGAAAGGCCCGGCGAATGCCGGGCCTTTTGTCTTTCAGGCCGATAGCGAGGAGCGCGCCGGTAGAGTCGACCGCTGGTCGACTATCGCGCGCAGCGCGGGATTTTCTCGAGCTGAACGAAGAGCAGTCGAAGAGCAGTCGACTAACAGTCGACTCTACCGGCGGGTCGTTTCACCGTCGGGAAGATCTCAGGCCAGCGCAGGTTCCCGCGCCAGCATGCGATGGAAGCGCTGCAGCACGTAGGGGTCCACCAGCCCGCCGGACTGCGCTTCGATGATCCGCAAGGCGGTTTCGTGCTCCATTGCGTCGCGATACGGGCGTACGCTGGTCATCGCATCGTAGGCATCGACGATGGTGACGATGCGCGCGCCCAGGGGAATGGTTTCACCGCGTAGCCCGTCGGGATAGCCGCTCCCATCGAACGCCTCGTGATGGGCACGGATCAGCTGCGCGACCGGCGCGGCGTCACTGCGACCGGTCGCCAGGAAGATGTGTTCGCCGCGCACCGGATGCTCACGCATGATCGCGCGTTCCTCGTCGGTATGGCGGCGCGGGGCCAGCAGCACCTCGTCGGGAATGCCGATTTTGCCGATGTCATGGAAGCGCGCGGCCAGGCCGACCTGTGCACAGGCCTCCTGACCCAGGTCGCAGTGCGCGGCCAGGCACTGGGCGAGCAGGCCGACGCGGTCGCAGTGGTGGCGGGTGTAGGCGTCGCGCATCTGCAGCGACATCGAGAGCGCATCGATCAGGCAGGACTGCGCGTGCAGCAGGTCGGGGGCGGGTACGGCGTCAGGGAGCATGGTCATCCGCCCGCACCGGGTGGGGACCGGTGCGGGGTGTTCG
>NZ_JAPTFO010000219.1:0-1153 GCF_030985515.1 Stenotrophomonas sp. Sm10 | reverse complement strand
GTATATTCTTTCGGTGCTTCTACTTTTTCTGGCTCGACTATCGCTCCGGCTTGCACACCTGTGTACTCTTTTGGCGGACTTACCTTCTCTGGTTCTACTACAGCCCCAGCTTGTACTCCAGCATATTCCGGTTCAACTTTTTCAGGTTCAACAATAGCTCCGGCTTGTACACCTGTATATTCTGGTTTTTCATGAACTTCTGGTTCGCCTTTGTCTGTCACTACTGCTGCTGACAATTCAGGCTGAACTTCTGGTTCTCCTTTATCACTTATTACAGCCTCTGGCAACGCTGGTTGAACTTCAGGTTTCCCTTTATCTGTTACGACTGCTTCCGGTAACGCTGGCTGGACTTCCGGTACGCCTTTATCACTTACTACAGCCTCTGGTAACTCTGGTTGGACCGCGGGTTTAACAATAGATCCAGCTTGTAGGTCCTTATGTTCTGTGACAGTCTCAGGTTGTTCCTTTATAACTTGCGCTTTTTTAGTACCTTTTTCGACTATTCTTGTAACAGGCGCAGTTGTTGAAGTTGAAACAATTTCTCGAGAAACTTCTTCCTTGTTTACAGAGAATATTCTTATGATTTCAACTTTCTTACCTAATTTACCTTCTTGTTTGACTCTTACAGTTCCTTCAGCTAAATCAGAATTCTCCTGAACTTTTTCTTGAAAATCTATTTTTGTTTCTATAGTTTCGTCACGATATAAGAGTTCAGGTTTATTCAACTGACCTGATAGAACTTCATCCTGTGGATTTAATGTATTTACCCCAGTCTTTTCTTTTGGAGAAACTTTCTCGTCTTTCTTCGTCTCTAGATTCTTGTGTTCTGCCAACTGTGCTTGAGAATCTGAAGATTGTTTCTCTTCTTTTCTTGGATTCGTTAATTCTGTAGAAAGAGGTTTTTCAACTACTTGAACTTCTGTCGGCTTAGTTGAAGAAACAGGTGTTTGTTCCTGAATAGCTTGTACTGTTGATGGATTCTCTACAAAATTCGGTGTAACACTATATTCCACCTTTTGTTGTTTTGTAGGAGTGGCTACGGATTTCTCTTGATTATTTACTTTAGACTCAGAAGTCGTTTTTCCCTCTTTGATATATCCAATATATGTGTAACCTGAAATGTCTTTAGGAAGAGGCAATTTTTCTCCAGAAG
>NZ_JAPTFO010000218.1:0-1154 GCF_030985515.1 Stenotrophomonas sp. Sm10 | reverse complement strand
ATCATTCAATAATTTACTAATTTCTAAAAGGTGTCTACTTGGCGCCTTTGTAGTTTGTGTAATTATTCCTTGACTCCTCAAGAGTTTTATGTTGTCTTTAATCGTCTTTTTAGGATAACTAGCTGATAAGATAGTAACGATTTCATTATCTTTAATACCATCTTTAGGAAGATCCACGAAAACGGTAGATTGGAAAAGTAAAAATAATATTTCTCTTTCTAAATCAGTCATATTAGGATGATGTTGGATTTTATCCCAAAAAGCACCTAAAAGAGCCTGTTTTTCATTTAGAAATTTAATAATATCATTTTGACCTTCCTTCAATAATTCTAATATATCTATTACAAAAAAAGTTCCTTCAGCTTTGTTCTCGTAGTCTCCAGTAGTTCTAAACGCATCGTAATATTTCTTTTTATTTTCGTTAATTTTTTGCGAAATAACTAGTCCTGAGTATATATCAAGCTTTCTAGAAAGGTACCTTGATAGAATATATCGTCCAGTCCGCCCATTCCCATCATAAAATGGGTGAATGTTTTCGAAAAAATAGTGAGCAAGAGCAGCCTTTATTAAAAATGGCGCTGTTTTATCATTAATAAAAGTAATCCAACTTGTCAACATCATTAGTATTTTCGTTTCATTCTTTGGTGGAATGTGTTCAGTTCGCCCTGAATTTTGGTCTACAACCTCAACAATATCATTTCTGAATAAATCTCCATCTAGTGCATCGTTACTTTCAATTTCTCCTTCAGTTAATATGTCATAAATTTCTCTTATTACTTTTACATCTTCAATCTTCAAAAAATCATTGGAAAGAATATCATGATATAACCGAACAGTAGAAAGGAGTCTTTTTCTTTTGTTTTTTTTATCGGTTAACGCATTAAATGCCTCAGAAACTTCCTTTTTAGTAGTTTTAACACCTTCAATTTCATTATTATTAATTACAGCTTTATATAATTGTTCTTTATAAAATTGATCTTTGGCTACATTCGGCAAAGTGTTTGCTAAGTCTTTTATGATATTAGATTTCTCTTGTATCTGTTGCATTAATATCTGAAGCTTCTGTAAAGGAACAACAAATAAAGGATAATCCGCCTTTACGGAATCTCTTTTCATTAAATAAGGATACATATCCGTTTTTATAACTCCGTAAC
>NZ_JAPTFO010000217.1:0-1163 GCF_030985515.1 Stenotrophomonas sp. Sm10 | reverse complement strand
CTTCTACATCATGCAAAATGAGGACAACCCTTTTACTACCAAGGTGTTCTGTGCAGAATGCGGTTCAGCTTTTGGACGTAAGAACTGGACGACCAGTCGTGGCAAACGTAAAGTTTGGCAGTGTAACAACCGTTATAAGGTAAAGGGACAGATTGGTTGTCAGAATAACCATATCGATGAGGGAACACTAGAGAAAGCTGTAATGATGGCAGTTAAACTACTGAGTGAGAATATGGATTTGTTGCATGGAAAGTGGAATAAGATCTTGGAAGAAAACCAGTTATTAGAAAAGCATTACAGTGTGTTACTGGCTGAATTGATAAATAAGGAGTGTTGGGAATATGATTCCTTTGAGATGTGTCAGGTACTAGATAGTATTTTGATTTCGGAGGATGGACAGATAACCGTTAGATTTTTGGAAGGAACAGAAGTTGATTTATAAGGCTGTAGGCATAGTATAGTTCACTATGTTTGCAGCCTTTTTTCTTGTTTAGTGGTATAATTATATGTAGGATTTTTTTAATATCGGTTACTTTTTATGAATTAACCAAAAAACTAAAATGGAGTTGTTTTATAATGAGATATTCTGAAGAAGCATTACAATCATGGATTAAGCCGTTATCTGCCACTGAAGAAACACGGGTTGAAAATACTATTGGAATGATTAAAGATGCAATAGAAAGGAGTGGGCTCTCTTCAAAGTATGAATATGAAATTTTTGCCCAAGGTTCTTATGCAAATAATACGAATGTAAAGAAAAATAGCGACATTGATATCTGTATCATGGTGAAATCTTTATTTTATTGTGAGTATGTAGATGGGTTATCGGACCTAGACTATAATTACTCTAGTAGCAGCACCAATGCTAATGTATTTAAAAACGAAGTGATTAAAGCGTTAATTTCAAAATTTGGTGCAGAATCAGTTTCTATTGGCAATAAGTGTATCAATATTAATTCTAACTCATATCACGTAAATGCAGATGTAGTCCCATGTTTTCAATATCGAAATTATAGATATATTGGTAGCAGGTCATCTGAAAAATTTGTTGAAGGCATCAAATTTTTTACCTCAAACGGAAATTATGAAGTAATTAATTATCCTAAAGTTCATATACAAAATGGTATCTCTAAGAATAAATCTACTCACTATAAATATAAATA
>NZ_JAPTFO010000216.1:0-1172 GCF_030985515.1 Stenotrophomonas sp. Sm10 | reverse complement strand
CTGGTGGGGAGAAAGTCTTCAAATTCAAGGGAAATACTTCATTTATCTCATCAACAGTTTGGTTGGTACCAATGGATTAAGGCAGCTAAGAAGGCTTAATGATTATGTTTATCAAATAATAAGAGAATCCAGTAGGGTTCTCTTTTTGCGTTTTTATTTCATTTAAGTAGAAGCTGAAGAACACAAGCTCTCATTCGAAATCATTTTCTTCGCTAAGATCGTGTCGTTCGCTGTCAGGCAAAAATCATCACTATGAATCTGTTCAGCACTTACTATGACTTAGCTAAAACAGCTTCTCTTTCATATTTCTAGGTTCAGGCTGAACCAGTTCACTGAACTGTTTTTATTCCAACATCTAAGCCGTGCTATGAGTCGCATGCATGTTCAAATAATGAACCAGTTTAATCGAAAATCTCATGAATACAAAGCTATCGAGCGTTATTGGAAGCTCATGCAACAGGATAGTCGTAAACTTAGCGATAAGAGACTTTATCGCCCTGTTTTCGTATGCACTTGACGAATAAAGAGATTCTAGACGAACTATTGAGCTATTCAGAAGACTCCCCCAAGCTATCATCTCTAAATTAGTCTATCTTGCAGATGGTCAGTCTTTGTGATAAAATAGCATAAAGTCCTTTTGAGGGGGGAACTTGCTAGGAATTCCCCAAGCATTGTAACGGATGAATTACCCTCGCTTTTTTGTGAGGGTGTTTTTTCGTTTGAAAGCAGAAAATAGTAGAGAAAGAGTGTATAGCATGTCGAGAATTGTCACCATTCATCCAGCTAAGGAAATTCATCGCTATGGTTTTGAGACTACTCAGGTCTATCGAGCACGTATAGCACGACATCTGGGCTTGGAATATGTCCACCTGGTATCGAGTCCTCAGCTTCGTCCTGATTGGAAGAAAGACTTGATTAAGTTAGGATTTTTAGAAAAGGAACTGCTTTGTGTTCCTCATCTCTTTTCAGATATGGGCCATGCAGATTTGACAGTGAGACCAGAAAACCTAACTCTAGCAGAGGGAGATCAGGTTGAGCTCAATGAGGACGGCTTTGTGACCTCTGTTACCCTAGGAGATGGTTCGGGAAGATATTACTATACTAAGGGGCCCTTCTTGTTTGAAGATTTAAAAGAAAAGGAGTTGCGTTGGTATCACGAAAATGGAGAACTG
>NZ_JAPTFO010000215.1:0-1172 GCF_030985515.1 Stenotrophomonas sp. Sm10 | reverse complement strand
GAGAACAATATTCCATATGAGATTGACCACAAAAAGTGGTAGGAAGATACCTAATGCACAAATGAAAAGATGTAAGACACCAGTACCGTTATTCCCAATATAGAAGAAGTAAAAAGGTCTTAAGAAGAATGCTAATAAACCTGCAACCATTTTCGATTTTTGAGTGGAAGTCGCTGTAACTTGCTGTCCTAGATTCACCTTAGAAACAATATATGTCTCATTATTTTTATAGTATTCTACAAAATCTCCAACTTGAGGTTCAAATCCAAAATTTTCTAAAGGAATTTCTGCAAAGTTCCCAACCGAATCTCCTACAGAAACGATACCATTTTCGATTTTAATAATTTTGTTCACTTTTATTTTCCTTTTTCATCTGTTTTTTTCTTAAATCCTAGGACAACCGCAAATACAACTAAAATTGCACCAATACTGATGAATAATCCTGTAGCCTTTTCCCCAGTATTTGGAAGAAGACTTTTCTTTTCAGTATTCTTTTTAACTGCTGAAGATGAAGAACCCAATGTAGAGCTTGGAGACACTTGTCCCTCATGTAATGTTTCAGAATCCTTCTCATTTGACTTCGCTTGCAATTTAGGAGTACTTTCACGAGTATCATTTGAAGACGAAGAGCTATTAGAAGATTTATTCGTTTCTGAGTTTGAATAATTTTTTTCTACTTCAGTTTTACTTTCACTAGATGGAGATGATGATGACTCACTTGGAACAATCTGATTAGGCCTTACTGAACTTGATGAACTCTCAGTTGACGAAGAGCCTTCTGACTGTTTGCTTTCGTCACTGTTACCATTAAATGGAGGGATGTAAATATCCTGACTGAAACTACCGTCCTCATTAGAAATTTTCAAAGTATAAGAGTGTGTGGGGTTATGTTCAACATGTAGTGTTCCCGGTCGAACCTCAATATCAAAGCTTTTCGATTGTTCATAACCGTTAAATGGAGGGATGTAAATATCCTGACTGAAACTACCGTCCTCATTAGAAATTTTCAAAGTATAAGAGTGTGTGGGGTTATGTTCAACATGTAGTGTTCCCGGTCGAACCTCAATATCAAAGCTTTTCGATTGTTCATAACCGTTAAATGGAGGGATGTAAATATCCTGACTGAAACTACCGTCCTCATTAGAAATTTTCAAAGTATAAGAGTGTGTGGG
>NZ_JAPTFO010000214.1:0-1222 GCF_030985515.1 Stenotrophomonas sp. Sm10 | reverse complement strand
GACGGATACAGCACAGAGAGCCTAGCTTCACTCAAGGCAGCAAAAGATGGACTGAACCTTAACCTCAACCGCAGCAAACAAGCGGAATTAGATGCACTAGTAGGTAAGCTCAAGGCCGCTCTTCAAGGTCTCAAACCAGCTGCAACTCATTCAGGAAGCCTAGATGAAAATGAACTAGCTGCTAACGTTGAAACCAAGCCTGAACTAGTTGTGAAGACAGAAAGTATTCCGTTTAAAATCATTCGAAAAGAAAATCCGAATCTCCCAGCAGGCCAAGAAAAAGTTGTCAAAGCTGGAGTTCTAGGTGAACGCACTTCTTACGTATCTGTTCTTACTGAAAATGGAAAGGCTAGTGAAACCGTTCTAGATAGTCAAGTAACCAAAGAACCTGTCGATCAAATTGTGGAATTCGGAGCACCAATTACACATGTCGGCGATGAGAATGGCCTTGCTCCAATCGCAGAAGAAAAACCTAAACTAGACATTCCTAAGGAAGAGCCTAGCCGAACAGAAGCTCCTTTCAAAGTAGTTGTTGAAAGCGGACCTAAGGCTGAATCTAACTCTGCTAACGGAATCACTCATCAATTAGCAGATGGCAAAAATAGTAAACCTGGATGGAAATTAATTGAAAGCAAATGGTATTACTATGATCATGCAGATAAAGTGAAGACCGGTTGGGTCAAAGACGGAGCGTGGTACTACTTAGATGAGACTGGTGTTATGCAAACTGGTTGGCAGAAAGTCAATGGTACATGGTATTATCTTGATAACTCAGGAGCTATGCAAACTGGTTGGATCGATCAAGGTGGATCATGGTACTATCTCAACGACTCAGGAGCCATGCAAACTGGTTGGGTCAGCCAAGGAGATACATGGTATTATCTTGACAATTCAGGTACAATGAAAACCGGTTGGTTCCAAGTTGGAGATAAATGGTATTATTCATACTCTTCAGGAGCCTTAGCTGTTAACACAACAATTGATGGCTACGCTGTAAATGCCGATGGCGAATGGATTCAATAAGATAAAATGAAAGATTTATATCCAGAGACCTAATGAGAGCTGAGTATAAAACTCAATTTCAGAAGAAAAAGAAATAAACCGCATATTATCAAGGTATGTCAACACCTGATAATATGCGGTTTTATGATTTTAAAGAGACTGGATACCCAGCCTCTTTTTTTAATTAATCACCCAGTCCAAGACGTTCAAAGATATCATC
>NZ_JAPTFO010000213.1:0-1224 GCF_030985515.1 Stenotrophomonas sp. Sm10 | reverse complement strand
AAAATAAACAATGATAATGAAGAGTTTGAAATTATAAAAGTTAAGGAATTATCAAAAGACGAGTTAATAATTTATAAAGACATATTACTGATTAAATTTTTAGAGATAATTTTGAAGATTTCTGATAACTATATCACGTCCTATTTTAATAAATCTGTTTATATTGCTCCTATCAGAGCTACTGCTGAAAGATATTATAGGCTAAGAAATTTATCAGTTGAAGAAGTAGATTCGAGTGGTGGGAATCTTGTTGACTTTTTGTATAATCTTGATAATATAAAGTTTCAACAATTTCAAGAATGGACAAATGAATTTTTAGGCTTCCAAGTAGAAAAAGATGTAATAGGTTACGATGGAATTAATAAAGGATATGTATCTATTTATATTAGAAAAAATGGAGATCAGAATCGATATAACCTATCTGATACTGGATTCGGTTATAGCCAAATCCTTCCTATTATAACTCAACTTTGGTTTATTGCTTATAATGCACGGAAAAAACCGTATTTCTTTAATTCCCCCCCTACCACAATTATTCTTGAACAACCCGAACTTCATTTACATCCAAAACTACAAAGTAAGCTGATTTCAGCGATATGTAGTTTGGCTGATCGTAATTTCCGATTTATTATTGAGACTCATAGTGAAACAATTATTAACAAAATTGGAGATTTAATTTATAAGGGAAAAATAAATAATGAAGATGTAAATTTGAAAATTTTTTCAAAGAGAAACAATGAGTTAGAAACAATTGTTGAGTCTTCAACATACGATGCTGAAGGATTCCTTGAGAATTGGCCTATTGGCTTTTTTGATGAGGAGGATTATCTTTGAAATGATATTTGAAATCCATAAAAGTTGTATTGAGTTATTAGAACGAGGAGATCCAGATATATGTTCTATGTTAAATAATTTGGCGACAAATAGGAGAAAAGGATTAAACATAATTATTGCAGACCGTGATGTATTAGATTACTTAAAAAAATGTAAACAACTTGAAGTTAATGCTCGTAGATTATTTGATTCTTTGAATAGAAAAAGTCATGAAACAAAAGAGTTGAAAAAAGTTGTAAGTAGATACTATACGATTGTTGCTGATAATAGTATTACATGTGATAATTGTTATACTATGACAGTTTCAGATATTCTTGAAAAAGAATTTTCAGCTAAGACACAACTTTTAGTTGAAAATTTAACTGATTTTAAATTTTATAATTATATTGG
>NZ_JAPTFO010000212.1:0-1238 GCF_030985515.1 Stenotrophomonas sp. Sm10 | reverse complement strand
GCTTTATAATGCCCAGACAGGGAAGAAAGCATGAAAAAATTATAGATGAAAATATAGAATGGAGAAAACAACATGAACAACACACAAGTATATCAAGCACAAACAACTGACCACGGCATTGCTAGAGCATTGGGCGAAGAGATTCGTATGATTACCAATGTTGAAGAAACAACTTATAATGGACACGGTGAAATCACTGTTGAGTACACCAACGAAGTAGCATTGACAGAACTATTTGACCATATTCATTCATTGTATGAGAAAGGTAAAAGCTTTGCAACAACTCCATACTTGCATTTTAAAGTGTTAGGAGAAGATGAATTTGAAACTAAACCAACGTGGAATATTAGTAAAAAAGAAGTTATGGATTTTTTAGGAATTTGAAACAACAAAAAAAGTCACTTGCGGAGAGTTTGGCGACCGAAGCAAGTGACTGGTTAAAAAGGATACGTTTTTTAACGTACCTTGATTATAGCATAGAAAGACAAGGTAAACAATGGGAAAACAACATCAAGCAGTAAAATTCAAAGATATTGCTGAAAAATTGCCTGAACTAGAGGGCAAAAACTTAGAAGAAATCGCTGGACTATTAGGCTATCGCAACTTGGAGAGTTGCAGGGTCAACCTTTACAATCTGAGACAAAACAAGCGTCTAGGATTTGAAGTGGAAAAAGGGGTGTACTCCAAGTTCGCACTCTTGGACGATTCGGTAAAAGAGGAACTGGAAGACAAGGAATTGTCAGACCGTGGGCGCTATTTGAAGAGCGTAGACCGCTATAAGGCAATGCTAAACGCCTTTTCTATCGCCTTTGATAGCACGGTCAAGGCGGAAACCAGACAAAAAGCAGAACATGACGGCTTGAAAGCCTTGGACAGAATCCCAGATAAGCACTACGCCCTACTTTATGACATGATGGAGGGCTAGGATGGAAGCAAAAACACACTTCGCTAGATTCATGCGTCGAGGGATGGAACTAGCAAGGCAATTACATAGTAAAGAAATTCAACGTGATGAATTTGATAGGGCCTGGAAAAGATTAGGCGATCAAATCGAAAACGAAACGAAGAAAAACTAAGAAAACCGAAGTGTAGGCAAGCAATTAGAAAAGGTTTTGAAAAACGAGTGCTGACACGGCGACTCTAAGCACTTGTTTAGCAAAAATGTGGGTGATTACCCACGAAACATCACTACATGCGTCCACCAACTAGGGGCAATCGCCCAGCGTTTGGAGTGGTGG
>NZ_JAPTFO010000211.1:0-1242 GCF_030985515.1 Stenotrophomonas sp. Sm10 | reverse complement strand
GGGTTGCCCAATTAGGGGGGGGGGGCAGTTGCACGTATGCCCGTAATGATCCGAACCTACGGTACTGAGCGTGTTCTTGCTTGAGCGCGAGGTCATTGGATGGGCTGGTTTCGATGAAGATCAAAGTTTTTCTATCTGCTGCCTTATCGATGCCGCTTCTTGCCTCCTGTGTGCAGGACCGCGGTTGTCTTCTTCGGGTCGCTAACCAGGACCACGACAGCTCCTCATCTCAGAAGATCCATGCTGATATGGATGAACTCATACATTCGCGCCCTGTGGATGGGGCGCGGGAAGTGAATGCAGAGTTGGTGGTATCACAGCTCGAACTCTCTCGGGAGGGGCGGAGAAATAGAAGGATTTTCTATGTATTGACTGATGGCGGCGGGGAATTCTTGACTGCGGGGACTTGTGGTATTGACGAAGACCAGTGTGCCTCGGTCATTGTGAAGCGAATGATCGGGTTCTGTGAAAGGATGTAGATTGCGGGAACGCTAAGTGTTGGGAGGGATTTTTGGTGAAAAATTCCCAAGTGTTTGATCGCTTTGGGCGGCTGGCCGATATTATTGTAGCGGCGCTTTGCTTGTTGGGGCTTGCAGCCTGTGGCGGAAGAGATGAAGGTTTGGGTGTGGTCATAAATCATGAGCCGGGAAACGCAGCGGCTAATCACTGCGCACTGGCGCTCGAGTCAGCTTTCAGTTCTTCCGAGAGTGTGCCAGAAGCACAAATATGCAGGGTGCATTTGATTGATGTCAGGAAATCATTTGATCAGGCTGGAAGCGAAAGGGTAAGGGTATATTTCGTCTTGGCCGATCATCAAGGTGTCGTCAGGTCGGCGGACACCTGTGGGCTTCCTATGAATGAGTGCGTGACGATTGTTGCCGAGAGGTCGAGGGCGGGCTGTCGGCTGGAAAAAGGGCTGGCTCTCCACTGATTCGGGCGGTACTCGCGGTGCTGGTGCGCGTGGCCTGAATATAGTGCTGGCCGCTGCCCAGGAAGTGGTCGAGTACAGTTACACCGATGCGTTGGTTTCAACGGTGGCGATCACCGCTGTCAATGGAAATGTCATCGAGCGTACGGTGTATGAGCCTTCTGGTGAGCTGGTTCAGATGGCCATGGCTGAAGGGGCGAGGGGCGAAAGGCTATCCCAAGTAGAATGGGAGCACGTTGTCGTCAAACAGTCGCTGACGCGCTATTGATAGAATCATTACTGCAAACGCGGGGGGGGGGGGCTGGCGGCCCACG
>NZ_JAPTFO010000210.1:0-1245 GCF_030985515.1 Stenotrophomonas sp. Sm10 | reverse complement strand
TATTTAGTTAGGATTATGAAGCATATTAAGAACGAGATGCAGGAGCTAGGATTGACAAACGAACGCATTTCTTCATATTTGATAGAATGTTTGGTCTGGAATATACCTGAACAGATGTTTTTCAATAGTAATAGCTACACAGGGTTGTTACAGCAAGCGTTATATTACATAGTGTCTCAAGTGAATTTAAATTGGGTTGAAGTAAGTGGAATGTATTACCTTTTTCGTTCAGAGCAGAAATGGAATTTACAGGATACAAAAACTTTTTTAGTTAGAATGATTGAATTTTTGGATTATAAATAAAACTTATGAATGAACAGCAGAAAAAATTTTTGAATATTACAATATGGGTTTTTGCAATTTGCTTGTTATTAAGATTGTTAATAAGTGGCCAAGAGATTGCAGTGAATCTTAAATCTGATATTTTGGCATTGGTATATTCAGCCATTGGGTATATTGGTGAAGCTATATCAGTTACAGCAATTATTATGGCTATTTTTGAAAAAACAGCATGGCGGTGGCCATTACTATCTAAGATTCATAATGTTCCAATTTTATTTGCGAATTATGTAGGTAGTTTCAAGACGGACTATGATCAGAATGAAAGAAATTGTGAACTTACTATTGAACAGTCATTTACGACTATTAAAGTTAAGTTTAAAACGGGTGAAAGTTCGAGCCATAGCATTACAGCATCAATTATCAATGATAATGGAACACAAAAATTAATTTATACATATTTAAATAGCCCAAGGGCTGAATTGCAAAGTCCTATACATTATGGGACGGTAATTCTTGATATTGATAATCCAAATCAACTAGAAGGAAATTATTATACTAATCGAGGAACCAAAGGTTCAATGAGTTTTGAGATAAACAACCCTTCTCGCTAGTTGGATTTGTAAAGATTTAAATAAAGAAAGAAGAACTAACTATCGGAAACTTGGCATAGATGTAACAATACTGTATATTAACGAAGCCGTAAATACTCGCATTAGTTACGTTTAATAGTTTAATACGGATATTCAGCAGCTTTGATTTCGTTTCACAGTATAGGTAGTAACCGTCAAGACATGTGGAGGCGGTAGTTTTGATGTCAAAAGTTGCAACCAGTGAATAAATGAAGTGTAGAAAATAAAGGCTTGTTCAATTCAATATATAATGAATTACCGGCACCCAAACCAAAGAAAAAGAAATAATTAAATTAGAAGTTGAAGGGGGGAAGAATGAGAATCGGAGTTATTC
>NZ_JAPTFO010000020.1:0-56882 GCF_030985515.1 Stenotrophomonas sp. Sm10 | reverse complement strand
GGGACGCCGTGAATACGTCCCTGTAGGCTCGGTCGCGCCATCCATGGCGCTCACGCCCCCGCAACCGGACCCACCCCGCCTTCGACAGTTGGCCGCGATCTGTTGGAACCTGCTGCCTATGGTGCTTCTGATGGTGCTTCTGATGGTGCTTCTGATGGTGGTGGGTGCCGACCGTTGGTCGGCACGGGGTCGGATCCCGTTGCAACGCAACCGGCTCTGACTCCGGTCGTGGCGCCATTTAACCGGCGTCGGTTTTCTGGCCTAGGGCTGCAGGGTCCATCGGCCGGAATTCTGGCGCTGGCGCGGGGCGATGGGGCCGTCGTGCTGGGTGTAGATGAAACGACCCTGCCGGTCGCTCAGGCAGGTCAGCAGCAGGGTGTAGTGGGCGGCGCCGGCCGGGTGGCTTTCGCTCATCCGGATCTCCGCGATGTGTGGGGCCAGCCGCTGGTAGCGGTAGCTGCCGCCGATGCGTAGGTCGGTGCCGAGGATATCCAGCACGTACTGGCTGCCGGCAAAGCTGACCTGCACCATGCACCCGGCGTTGGGGTTGTCCGGCGCGTACAGCGGGTCGCTGAGGTTGGTGAACTGACGTTGGTCGAGCGTGGCGGGTAGGGTGCAGTTGGCGGCGGTGGCCAGGGCGGGGCAGAGCAGGGCGGTGAGCAGGATCAGGCGATGCATGGTGGAACCTCCTTGGGATGTCCTTGCCATACTCCGCACTGCGGCCGTGTTGTCTCTAGGAAAACCTGCAAATGCGATGGGGTCAGATCCCTTTCCGCAGGAAAGGGATCTGACCGCGATGACCGCGATGTCAATCCGCGCGTGGTCGCTGCCACCTTAGTTCTTCGAACCACGCTTCGAATATGTCGTTGGCCATCAAGGTGTCGTGGTTGGAGTACTTCAGGGCATAGCTGTAGTCCACCGTGAGGCTGTGCCGCACGACGTCATACCGGGCTTTAAGCTCGGTGGGTGACTCTCGATGGTGGCGCACGTGAAGGGCGATCAACTGTTTGAGATCGCTCAGAAGACAATCCAGAAGCGCAGACTGCTGCTCCTCGGATGTATTGAAGACAGCTGCTTCTGCCGTGCAAACGGACTTGTTCAGCAAGTGCTTCTCATAGAAGCCACCACCGATCTCGTAGAAGACATCAGCAGCGAGCAGCCCTTGTTCTGCGGAGCAATAGAGATAGACCCCATTGGCTCTGTCATCGCTGTACTCAAGACAAACGCTGAGCATGGATTCCAGTATTTCCTGCATGGAGCTTTCAAAGGTCTCGCTCATGACATTCCTCGGTGGCAATCGCAACCCCTGAGGCTATTGCGTCCCGGAGTGAAGCGCATCGGGAATAGTTGCAAATCCCACAAACACCAACGCCTGGGCAAGCCCAGGCGTTCGTGCCCCCTTCATGCTGACAGCGCGCTTCAGCCGGCCAGTTCGGCCTGCTCGCGTTCGATGCCGTACTTGCGCAGCTTTTCCACCAGGGTGGTGCGGCGCAGGCCGAGCAGCTGGGCGGCGTGGGCAACCACGCCCTGGGTGCGTTCCAGTGCTTCGTTGATGAGGCCCAGTTCGATGTTGGCCATGTGGTTGCGCAGGTCCATGCCTTCGTCGGGCAGGGCGGCCGGTGCCGCCGGGCGATTGACGGCGATGCCGTGCTCCAGCGCCGGCTGGTTGCCGCTGCCGGGGGTGTGGAACGAGAAGCTGCGCAGGTCCAGGCGTTCTTCGCTGGTGGCGGGCTGTGCCGGCGCCGGCGTAGCGACGGCGGCCAGCGCGGCATCGCCACGGTAGCGGGCCGGCAGGTCCTGCACGCGTACTGAACCGCCCGGATGCAGCACCGCCAGGCGCTCGACCAGGTTGGTCAGCTCGCGCACGTTGCCCGGCCATTCGTAGCTGGACAGCGCCTGCAGCGCTTCGGGAGTGAAGCGCACTTCGCCACGGCCGGTGCGGGCCAGCTGCGCGGCGATGGTTTCCACCAGCGCCGGCAGGTCCTCACGGCGCTCGCGCAACGCGGGCACTTCGATCGGGAACACGTTGAGGCGGTAGAACAGATCCTCGCGGAACTTGCCCTCGGCGATGCGGGTCTCCAGGTCGCGGTGGGTCGCGGCCACCACGCGCACGTTGCAGCGGATGGTCTGGTTGCCACCGACGCGCTCGAAGCTGCGTTCCTGCAGCACGCGCAGCAGCTTCACCTGCATCGGCAGGCTCATGTCGCCGATCTCGTCGAGCAGCAGGGTGCCGCCTTCGGCCATTTCGAAACGGCCCTTGCGCGCGGTCAGTGCGCCAGTGAAGGCACCCTTTTCGTGGCCGAACAGCTCGCTTTCCAGCAGGTCAGGCGGAATGGCGCCGCAATTGATCGCCACGAACGGGCCATCACGGCGCGGCGAACGCTGGTGGATCGCGCGCGACACCACTTCCTTGCCGGTGCCGGATTCGCCCAGCACCAGCACGGTGGTGTCGAACGCGGCCACCTGTTCGATCATGGTGCGCAGCGCGGTGACCGCCGGGCCGTTGCCGGTCGGTCCCTGCTCCTGCGCGGCACCGGCCTGGTGCTCGGCATCCAGGCGCTTGAGGCTGGCGCGGCGCAGCAGCGCTTCCATCTGCGCATGGCGCAGCGGGGTTTCCAGCGGCCAGATGTTGGCTTCGTGCAGGCCATGCTGCTGCGCGAACGCAGCGGCATCACCGTCGGCCAGCAGTACCGGCGGCGGCAGGCTGCTGCCGCCCAGCCAGTGATACAGCGCGGTGCTGGCGGGGCTGTCGTCCAGGCTGCCGACGATCACCGCCATCCAGTCGTTCTGGCGCTGTCGGCCCAGGTCGAAGTCGGCTGCGTCGGACACCCAGCGCGGGTTGAAGTCCATGAATTCCAGCAGGGCAACGGTGCGCTCCGCGCGCACGGCGTCGTTGTCCAGCACCAGGATGCGCGATTCGCTCACGACTGTTCCTCCCTGAGGCCTTCCAGGATCGGCATGACTTCCTGGATGTAGGACAGCTTGCTGACAAAGTTGTCGGCGCCGGCGCGCAACGCGTGTTCGCGGTGCTCGGCGTCGTCGAAGTGGCTGGCGATCACGATGTACGGCGCATCGTCCTGCGACTTGATCAGGCGGGTGGCCTGCAGCCCCCCCATTTCCGGCATGGCCAGATCCATCAGCACCACCTGCGGGCGCAGCGTTTCCGAGCGCTCGATCGCTTCCAGGCCGTTGCCGGCGCTGCCGACGATCTGCAGCCAGTCGATCTTGCGGAAATGGCGCATCGCCGCGTTGATGAAGCCCTCGTGGTCATCGACCAGCAGGACCGTGAGCTTGTTCATGTCCAACATCCTTTTCAGCCCACCCGGGCCAGCTGGGGTTGCCTGGCGCTGAGCCGGCGCCGTTCGCGGGCCGGGGCGATATCCAGTTGTTCTCGGTATTTTGCGACGGTTCGGCGGGCAATGTTCACCCCCTGGCGCGACAGCAGGCCGGCAATGGCCTCGTCGGCCAGCGGGCGGCCGGCCGGTTCGGCGTCGATCAGGCGGCGGACCATGGCCTTCACCGCCTGGCCGGAGACGCTGGCGCCCTCCAGGCGCACGGCGAAGAAGTGCTTCAGCTCGAAGGTGCCGCGCGGGGTCTGCAGGAACTTGCCGGTGGTGATGCGCGAGACGGTGGACTCATGCATGCCGATTTCCTCGGCCACTTCCTTCAGGGTCAACGGCGCCATGGCCTCTTCGCCCCGCACCAGGAAGGCGGCCTGGCGCTCGACGATCACCCGCGCCGTACGCAGCAGGGTGTCGTAGCGCATCGACAGGCCACGGCTGAACCAGCGCGCCTCCTGCAGCATCTCGCGCAGCGCCGGGGCGGCGTCGCTGGTTTCGGCCAGCACCTGTTCGTACTGGCTGTTGATCGACACGCGGCGGCTGGTGGCCGGGTTCAGGGCGACCTTCCACTGCCCGTCGGCGTGCCAAGCGACGACGTCCGGCACCACCACCGCGTTGCGCTCGGGCAGCAGGCTGTCGCCGGGGCGCGGCTGCAGCGACAGGATCAGGCGCACCGCCTCGCGCACGTCGTCGATCTCGGCGTCGTGCTGGCGGGCGAGGGCGGGGTAGTCGTGGGCAGCCAGTGCATCGAGCGCGCCGTCCAGGATGCGCGCAGCCAGATGGCGGGCCGGCACCACGCCGTGCAGGCTGCGCAGCTGCGCCTGCAGGCCTTCGCGCAGGTCCTGTGCGGCCATGCCGGCCGGCTCGCCGTGCAGCAGCTGCTGGCGGATGGTTTCCACGCCAGCGGCGGCGATGTCGAACTGGGCGCTGGCCAGCAGCTGCAGCTGTGCCAGCGGCGCCTGCAGGTAGCCGGCCTCATCGCAGTGGTCGAGCCAGAACGCGGCCACTGCCAGTTCGCGGTCATCCATGTCCAGCGACAGGCGCTGCAGCACGCGCAATTGCGGGTCGGTCGATTCGCCGGCGGCGATGCGCGCCATGCGATCGTCGTCGCCGTCCTGCCAGCTGGCGCCGACCACGTCCCACATCGAAGACTCGGGCAACTCGTCGAACGCGGCGGTTTCCAGCGTGGTCGCGCTGGCCTCGGTGGCTTCGGCGGCAGGCGCTTCGGCCTCTTCGATTTCGAGCAGCGGGTTGGAGTCCAGCAGGCGCTGGATTTCCTGTTCCAGGTGCAGGCCGTCGAGTTGCAGCAGCCGGATCGACTGCAGCAACTGCGGGGTGAGGTGAAGTTGTTGGCCCAGCTGGGTCGAGAGTGCAGCCTTCATCGTGGTTCCCCGGCGCCGCTCCCCGGCGCCTTGTGGAACGCATCTTGCTTTTGATCCGGCGGGGGCGGAATCAGGGGGTTCCTGAGGGGATTCGTGGTTGTCCCGACAGGATGTAGGGGTTATCCCTACATTGGCTCGGGATATTGACGAAACGGGCCGCCAAGTCATTGATTCGTCGTGCCGACGCAGCGGGTTTTGCAGCGGCCGGTGTACGGATTCCTGTCAGGGAACGTCGGGGTGACGGGAATTCGTCGCCGGTGCAGTGCCGGGCAGGGGTCAGATCCCTTTCCTGCGGAAAGGGATCTGACCCCATTCGCAGGCAATCACTCCAGCTCGTGCTGGTGGCGCGCGGCCAGCAGCAGCAGATCGTTGGCGCGGCGGCAGCCGAGCGATTCCATCATGCGTGCGCGATGGGTCTCCACCGTCTTGACGCTGATGCCGAGGTCGGCGGCGATTTCCTTGTTGCTCTCACCCTTGCCGATGCGGCGCAGGATCTCGCGCTGGCGCGGCGACAGCGCGGCGATGCCGGTGGGCTTCTCGCGGCCCAGCATCGGTGCCAGCATCTTGGCGGAGATCTGCGGGCTCAGGAACACCTGGCCGGCGTGCGCGGCGCGCAGCGCCAGTTCCAACTCCTGCGGTGCTGCATCCTTGACCACGAACCCGACCGCGCCCCGATCCAGCGCATCGCGCACGTGAGCGGCATCGTCGTGCATGGTCATCATCACCACCCGGGTACCGGGCGCGCGCAGGCGGATGTCGCTGAGTGCTTCCAGGCCGGTGCGGCCCGGCAGCGAGAGGTCCATCAGCACCACATCCGGTGCGTGCTGCAGGGCCAGCTGCAGTGCCTGCTCGGCGTTGCTGGCCTCGGCAACAAGCTGCACGTCGGCAAACCCCTGCAGCAGCCGCGCCAGGCCGGCGCGGACGAGGGTGTGATCGTCGACGATGAGAACTCGCACAGGCACGCAACAGATCCGTGTAGGGGAGTCCACCTTAACTTAGCTGAACGGGCACGCCAAGGCTTGCCCGCAAAGCGTGATGGTGGCAGGTTTCAGCGGGCGCGGCGCGCCTCGGCCACCTGGCGGCGGTGCAGGCGAAACAAGTGCCGCTCCATTGCCATCTCAAGGCCATCGCCAAGACGCTGGAAACGCAGCCACAGGTAGTGACCGCCGCCACCGTCCGCCGCTTCGGCGATCACTTCCACCGGCAGGTCGATATGGTCGGGCAGCCAATCGCTGGGCTGCAGGCGCACCACGCCGGCCTGGCCGGGGCTGGCGCCACTGCGTGGGCCCAGCTGCAGGCGGATGCCGCGGCGCGACCAGCGCACGGGGCGCAGGGTCAGTTCCTGGCCCTGCTGGCGTACCAGCCGGCCGAGCAGCACCATCGCCAGATCCAGCTTGGCCTCCAGCCGCTGCAACTGCAGGCTGGCCTCATTGCGGTCGTCATGTTCGTCAACGCGGCTGTCTTCAACCAGCGCCAGGCTGCGCAGCAGGCCTTCGGCGCTGCTGGTGCGACCGGCCGCGCTGCCTGCCTGGAACTCGGCCGGCAGGGCCAGCTCGCAGCTGAGCGTCTCGTCGAACAGCTCGCTTTCAGCCGGGTGGTGCAGTGACGTGGTCGGCAATTGGGTCATGCCAGCGATTCTGCCTGCAGGTAGGCATGCGCTGCGCGAAGGGAACGCTGGCCGTCATTCATCAGTGCTGCCACCGCATCACGGCGCTGGCGCAGCAGGCCGAGCAGATTCTGCTGGCGATCGAACAGCGCAGCCAGCGGTGCGTGGTCGGTGGCGGCCAGCGGCTGGCTGAGCAGCGCATGCAGCGTGCTGTCGTGGCCGTCGAGCAGGCTGTCGGCCTGGTCGAGGGACTCTTCGCCCAGGGCCTTCTCGAAGGCATCCAGCTGGGCGTGCAGTTCGTGCAGGCTCATGGCGCCACCGCGGCCGGGCGGCGCTGTTCCTGCGGGATCGCATTCCAGGCGCTGTCGATCTCGCCCAGCAACTGCAGCGATTCATCCAGCGCGGCACGGTCGTTGTGCAGGTTGGCCTCGGTCAGGCGCTGCAACACGTAGTCGTACAGTGCCGACAGATTGCCGGCGATCTCGCCGCCGGCTTCGTGATCCAGCGAGCCGTTGAGGTGGCCGACAATCGCGCAGACTTCGCCGATCGCCTTGCCCTTTCCGGCCTGGTCGCCACGCTCAAGACTGGCCTGGGCACGGCGTACGCGCTCCAGCGCGCCCGCCAGCAGCATCGCCACCAGCTTGTGCGGATCGGCGTCGGCAACCGCACTGGTCACTCCTACCTGGCGGTACTGCTCGGCATATTGACGGCTGGAACCGTACATTCGTGATTCTCCTTGCGCTGGGTGCCGTCGGGTGGTCGTGGGGACCGTGGCCGGCGGTGCGGCGTTGATTGCTGTTGCGTCCGTTATCGGTGCGAACCACGCCAAACTTGAGCGTTGCACGCCGTCCTTTAGCGGTTCAGCTGTGCCAGCTGCTGCTGCAGTGCGGTGTTGCTCTGCTGCAGCTTGCCCATCAGGCTGTCGAGCGCCAGGAACTGCTTCTTGTAGCGTTCCTCGACGTTCTTCATGCGCGTGTCGAGGTCCTTGCGGCGCTTGTCGATGTTGTCCAGCGTGGTGTTCAGGCCCTTGGTGCGGGCGACGAACGCCCCTTCCTTGCCGACGGTGGTGCTGACATAGCCGTCGACCATGGTGTACAGGGTGCCAGCACCGCCGGTGTCGCCGGTGATGGCCGAGCGGATCTTCTCAGGCTGGCTGGCCAGTGCGGCGGCAAACTTGGTGGTATCGAGAACGAGGCTGCCGTCGGCGTTGGGATAACCGCGGGTCTGCAGGCCCAGCACCTTCGGATCCAGGCCGTCGGCCGAGAGCTCCTTCAACACGCTCGACATCATCGAACGCAGCTGGCTGGAGGCGCCGCGCATCTGCGCGTCACCCGTCAGGGTGGCGGCTTCCTTGGTCTTGGCGTCGTATTTGGTCTCCGTGTTGATCGCCGCGATCGCCGCGTTGTAGGCGGTCACGAATTCCTGCATGACCTTGGTCGCGGCGGCCGTGTCGGTGCTGATCACCACGGTACTCTTGCCGGGAACCTTCAGGTTCAGGGTCAGGCCCGGTACCGCATCGGTCACCGTATTGCTGGCACTGACCACTTTGACGCCGTCGATGGTCAGTTCGGCGTCCGCAGCGGCCGTGTTTTCTTTCAGGCTGCCTACCAGTGCACCCAGCTTCGGGTCGCTGCCGGCATACTCCAGCTTGATCGCGTTGGCGGCACCGGTCTTTTCCTGGGCGATCGACAGATACTGGTTTTCGCCCGAGCTGATAAGCGTGGCCTGCACGCCTTCCTTGCGCCCGGCGGCATCGATCTTGTTGCGGATGGTGGTCAGCGTGTCGCCGTCCTCCACCGTCACGTTCATGGTCTTGGCCTTGTCGCCCACGCCAACGGTCAGCGTCAAGGTTCCGGCACCGAAGGTGTCGGTCTTGGGCACCGAGGTATCGGCGATCAGCTTGTGTGCCGTGGCGAGGGATTTCACCTCCACCTGGTGCGTGCCGTTGGAGGCCGCTGCCTTGGTCGTGCCCACGTCGTACAACGCGACCGACGCCGTCAGCACATCATCTGCATTGTTCGGACCGGCCTTGCCGGTGGCGGTGACGGTGCGGGTATCGAAGGCCGTCGTGGCCTTGAGGGCCGTCAGCGCGGTCTTCAGCTTGTCGAAGGCCGCCGTAACGGTGCCGATCGACGACAGCTGCATCTTGGCCTTGGACTGCTGCAGGTTCAGCGCATTGTCGGCGGGCTTGCGGTCAGCTGCGACCAGCTGGTTGACGATGCTGGAAATGTCCAGCCCCGAGCCAATGCCACCGTATCCAAAGTCTGCCACGTCGTTTCTCCTGGTATCCGGGCCTGGCCGTCGTGCGGCGGCCCGTCGTCAACGAAAATAGCGGCCTGCGCCGCTGGGTCTTGAGGACTTCGTTGATGCATGCGCCGTGCCAATGGTCTGGCCCAGGTTGTGGCACGCAGATTGCAGGAGGGTTGGGGCAGGGTGCGGGGACATTCACCGCAGGCTGCCGGGGGTCTGCAAAAAGCCCTCCCCCAATGCAGGGGAGGGATCAGGCTACTGACAATCGGGGGGAGACGAAGCCGCCCGGTACGTACAGTCAAAGGTACAGCGCTGAAAGAGAGGTCCGCAGGAGCGGGCGATGCCGAGCCGGTTCGGGAGGTTTCCCGGGCCGGGCATGGCCCGCGCCTTCGAGCACCATGGCTTCCAGGTTGCCGCTACCGTCGATTCACTTCGACGGTAGCGGCGCCTTCTTGCCGTGGATCAGCGCAGCAGGCTGAGCACGCCCTGCGGCACCTGGTTGGCCTGGGCCAGCATGGCCGTGCCGGCCTGCTGCAGGATCTGGGTGCGGGTCAGCTCGGCGGTTTCCTTGGCGAAGTCGGTGTCCTTGATGCGGCTGCGCGAGGAGGACAGGTTTTCCGACGAGGTCTGCAGGTTGGCCACGACCGAGGTGAAGCGGTTCTGGATCGCACCGAGGTCGGCGCGGGTGCTGTTGATCGCACCCAGGGCCTTGTCGACCACTTCCAGGGCCTGCTGCGCGCCGAGCACGGTGCTCACGTCCAGCTTCTGCACGTTGGCCGAAGTGTCAGCACCGGCGGTGTAGGCACCGGCGGCGGCCGCAGTGCCCCAGGTCTTGGCAGTGGCGTCGTAGTCGCTGCGCATCAGGGCGATGTCGGCAGTGGCAACGGCCTTGCCTTCCTTCACCGAGCTCAGCTTCAGCGTGCCGTCGGCGTTGGCTTCGGCGTAGATGCCGGCCTCGCCGATCTTGGCGTTGATGGCGGTTGCTACGGCCTTGGACGCGTCGGCGGTGGTGGCACCGGCCTTGACTTCGACGGTACCGATGTCCACGCCCATCACCGTGCCCGAGAAGCGCGCACCGTCGGTGCTGGCGGTGAGGGCAGCGGTCGCGCCGGTGGCGAAGGTCGAGGTGCCCAGCGAGCCGGCCTTGGCATCGATGGTCTTGTCGATGGCGATCGACTGACCGGCGTTTGCACCAACCTGGAACAGCTGGCTGGAGAACGAGCCGTCCAGCAGCTTGGTGCCGTTGAAGTCCGACTGCTTGGCGACGCGGTCGATTTCGGAAACCAGCTGGGTCACTTCGGCCTGCAGTGCCTTGCGGTCGCTGGCCGAGTTGGTGGCGTTGGAGGCCTGCACCGACAGCTCGCGGACGCGCTGCAGGTTGTTGCCGATTTCAGTCAGCGAACCTTCGGCGACCTGGGCCAGCGAGATGCCGTCGTTGGCGTTGCGGATGGCGACGTCGGTACCGCGGATCTGGGTGCCGAAGCGCTCGGAGATCGCCAGGCCGGCGGCGTCGTCCTTGGCGCTGTTGATGCGCGAACCGGAGGACAGGCGCTGGATGGTGGTGGCCAACGAGCTGCCGCTGGTGCTCAGGTTGCGCTGAGCATTCAGCGACATCGTGTTGGTGTTGATGACTTGTGCCATGGGGAGAGGTCCTTGAGCGGTTGCACGTGAGTTGGGTTAGACGCCCCCGACGTGCCCCGGGGGCGGCTCATGTCAGCGCTGCAGCAGGCTGAGCACGCCCTGCGGCACCTGGTTGGCCTGGGCCAGCATGGCCGTACCGGCCTGCTGCAGGATCTGGGTGCGGGTCAGCTCGGCGGTTTCCTTGGCGAAGTCGGTGTCCTTGATGCGGCTGCGCGACGAGGACAGGTTTTCCGACGAGGTCTGCAGGTTGGCCACGACCGAGGTGAAGCGGTTCTGGATCGCGCCGAGGTCGGCGCGGGTGCTGTTGATCGCACCCAGGGCCTTGTCGACGATTTCCATTGCCTGCTGGGCGCCCTTCACGGTGCTCACGTCCAGGTTGCTGGCGTACTTGGCGGCCGGCGCCGCAGCATCGGCAGTGGCCGTGAAGGTCGCCTGCGTGTTGCCTGCCCAGGTGCCGGGGGTGGCGGTGATCGCCTTGAACGAGCCATCAGCGTTGGCGCTGTCCTTGACCGAGGTCAGGGTGACGCCGGCGGTGCCGTTCACTTCGGCGTAGACACCGGTCTCGCCGATCTTGGCGTTGATCGCGGTCACCAGCGCTTCACGCGAGGCCTTGCCGGTGGCAGCGGCGTCGGCGCCCTGCTTGACCGAGACGTCAGCGATGGCCACGCCATTGATGGACAGGCCGGTGGTGCTGAAGTCAGCGTTGGTGCCCGGATCGGCCAGGGCCAGCGCGTTGGTGTCGAAGCGGGCACCACCCAGGGCGTTGGCCTTGGCGTCGATGGTCTTGTCGATGGCGATGGCCTGGCCGGCGTTGGCGCCCACCTGGAACAGCTGGCTCGAGAACGAACCGTCCAGCAGCTTGGTGCCGTTGAAGTCCGACTGCTTGGCGACGCGGTCGATTTCGGAAACCAGCTGGGTCACTTCGGCCTGCAGTGCCTTGCGGTCGCTGGCCGAGTTGGTGGCGTTGGAGGCCTGCACCGACAGCTCGCGGACGCGCTGCAGGTTGTTGCCGATCTCGGTCAGCGAGCCTTCGGCGACCTGGGCCAGCGAGATACCGTCGTTGGCGTTGCGGATGGCGACGTCGGTACCGCGGATCTGGGTGCCGAAGCGCTCGGAGATCGCCAGGCCGGCGGCGTCGTCCTTGGCGCTGTTGATGCGCGAACCGGAGGACAGGCGCTGGATGGTGGTGGCCAGCGAGCTGCCGCTGGTGCTCAGGTTACGCTGAGCATTCAACGACATCGTATTGGTGTTGATGACTTGTGCCATGAGGAGAGGTCCTTGAGCGGTTGCACGTGAGTTGGGTTAGACGCCCCCGACGTGCCCCGGGGGCGGCTCATGTCAGCGCTGCAACAGGCTGAGCACGTTCTGCGGTACCTGGTTGGCCTGGGCCAGCATGGCCGTACCGGCCTGCTGCAGGATCTGGGTGCGGGTCAGCTCGGCGGTTTCCTTGGCGAAGTCGGTATCGCGGATGCGGCTGCGCGAGGCCGACAGGTTCTCCGAGGAGGTCTGCAGGTTGGCCACCACCGAGGTGAAGCGGTTCTGGATGGCGCCGAGGTCGGCGCGGACGCTGTTGACCGACTCCAGGGCCTTGTCGACGATCGACATCGCCTTCTGCGCGCCCTCGGCGGTCGTGACGTTCAGGTCCTTGACGAAGCTGACCGCTGCACCGGTCAGGGTGCCGCCGTTGGTGCTGGTCTCGGTCAGGCCCAGGCCGGCGAGGGTGGCGGCGGTGACGCCGGTCGGCGGCGTTGCGGCGCTGACGCCCAGGGCGAAGGTCTGGCCATCCTTGACCGACGCCAGGCTGATGACACCGGCATTGACCGAAGCAACCACGCCGGTTTCGCCCAGCTTGTTGTTGATCGCCGCCGCGGTGGCCGAGGTGATCGATTCGCCGGCCTTCACGGTGAAGTCACTGATGGTGACCGTAGTGGCGGTGCCACCCGGCGGAGTGACCGAGACCTGCAGGCCCGAGTAGGTGGTGTCGGCGGTGGCTTTGTCGGCGGCGGCCAGGCTGGTGCCGGTGTAGCCGTTGGCAAAGGTGGCCGCGCCCAGTGAATCGGCCTTGGCGTTGACCACGCTGTTGATGGCGATGGCCTGGCCGGCGTTGGCGCCGACCTGGAACAGCTGGCTGGTGAAGCTGCCATCCAGCAGCTTGGTGCCGTTGAAGTCGGCCTGCTTGGCCACGCGGTCGATTTCGGAGACCAGCTGGGTCACTTCGGCCTGCAGCGCCTTGCGGTCGCTGGCCGAGTTGGTGGCGTTGGAGGCCTGCACGCCCAGTTCGCGGATGCGCTGCAGGTTGTTGCCGACTTCGTTCAGCGAGCCTTCGGCGACCTGGGCCAGCGAGATGCCGTCGTTGGCGTTGCGGATAGCCACGTCCAGGCCACGGATCTGGGTGGTGAAGCGCTCGCTGATGGCCAGGCCGGCCGCGTCGTCCTTCGCGCTGTTGATGCGCAGGCCGGACGAGAGGCGCTGGATGGTGGTGGCCAGCGAGCTGCCGCTGGTGCTCAGGTTGCGCTGAGCGTTGAGCGACATCGTATTGGTGTTGATTACCTGTGCCATGGGGTCGTCTCCTCTTATATGGAACCCGTTGGTGAATGAAGCGAAGCGCCGCCTGTTTTTTTGTGTGGCTGTGTGCTTCGCCGTTGCCAAATGAATAACGGCGCTTTGTCAACAACCTTTAGCCGTGAATTCCGTTGAAGTCGTAATTCGTTGCCGGAGGCTGTTTTTCCGGGTTTTTCCAACCCCGAAGGGGCGTGTAGGCGCACCCGGAAGGGGCGGTTGGGCAGGCCCAACCAGCGCTGATGAAGGTATCGGCGGGGTGGGGCCGGGCTTGATGGGCAATCACGGAAAATCCGCCGAGCGCTGTCTGGAATGCTTCGCGGCGACGGGCCACGGAAACGAAAAAGGCCGCGATGCAAGCATCGCGGCCTTTCGGGGCTGAGGCGGGGGCGCTGTCAGCCGATCTTGTTGAACAGCGACATCGACTGCATCTGCGAGAAGATCGTCTGTGCCGCCTGCAGCGCGGTGCTCTGCAACTGGTACTGGCTCAGCGCATCGGCGTAGTCCAGGTCGCGCATCTGCGACAGCGTGGTTTTCAGCGTCACGCTGTTGGCTTCGCGCATGTCGGCGGCGTTGTCCAGTGCCTTCAGCTGCGCGCCACCGGCCGCACGCGAATCGATCATCCGCTCCGACGCGCGCGCCACGTCACGCAATGCACTCTGCAGTTCGTTCTGCTGGGCGCTCATCTTCGCGGTGGTGCCGGTGTCGGCATCCAGTGCGGCGATCAGCTTGTCCATGGTGTCAAAGATGTCGCGGCTGCTCGCCGGCTTCACGTTGAAGCTGTCGCCCGCTGCCGGCGCGCCGGTAATCTGCAGCCGCACGCCGTTCACTTCCACGTTGTCACCTGCCTTGAAGGTGCCGGTGCCGGTCACGTTGCCGGCGCCATCCAGCACCTCGTACTGGTCGGCAGCGGAGAAGCGGATGCTGAAGGACTGCCCGTTCCAGCTGTCGCTGCCATCACGGGTGATGTTGGTCAGCACGCCGTTACCGGTGTTGCCCGCCGCAGCGGCGCCATCGACGAAGCCATCGCCGGTGGGGATGCGCATGAAGATTTCGCTGCCGGGCAGGGCATCGCGCACGTAGGTATCGGGGCCGACCTCGATCTGGCGCTGGGTCTGGTCACCGCGGTAGACCACCTTGCCATTGATCCTGGCAAACGGCGGATCGCCGTCGTTGGTGCCGCCGAATACATAGCGACCCGTGCCGTCCTCGGCGTTGGCCAGCGACAGCAGGCCGTCGCGGATCTGGTTCAGTTCGGTGATCAGCGTCTTCTTGTCGGACGCGCTCAGGGCGGGGTTGCTGGCCTGGATGGTCAGGTCGTTGACGCGCCCCATCAGATCATTGACCTGGGCCAGGGTGTTTTCCTGCACGCCCAGCCGGTTCTGCACGTTGCCGGCGTTGAGCTTCATCCGTTCCAGTGCGGCCAGGCTGCGGTCCAGTCCGACCGCTGCGCCGGCCCCGACCGGATCGTCCTTTGCGGAGACGATCTTGCTGCCGGTGGCGATCTGCTGCTCCAGGTGACTGAGCTTGGCCTGCTTGGCCATCATCAGCGACACCGACTGGTTGTACATCATGCTGGTGGAGATGCGGCTGCTCATCGGCGGACGGCTCCCAGGATGGTCTGGAACATGCTGTCGGCGCTGGAGATCAGCTGCGAGGCGGCCTGGTAGGCCTGCTGCAGGCGCAGCATGTCGGCCGCTTCCTCGTCCAGGTTGACGCCGGACACTTCATCGCGCGCTTCCTGCGCCTTGTCGTTGATCACCAGTTGCGCTTCCAGCGAGTACTCGGCCGAACGGGCCGCAGCACCCACCTGGGTGGTGAGGCCACCCAGCGCGCCGTTCAGCGTCACCGTGCCGGCATTGAAGGCCTTGGCGCTCTCGACCTTGGCCAGCCTGGAGGCGTTGCTGTTGTCGGAGGAGCCGGCCGGCGTCGGGGTGATGTTGAAGGTGTCGCCGACCTTCGGCGCACCGTCCAGCACGAAGCTCCAGCCATTGGCGCTGATGGTCTGGCCGGGCGTGTAGGTCTGCGGCGGGCCACCATCGATGGTGTAGGTGGTGGCCGAGGTGAACACGATCGCGGCCGGATTGCGCAGGTTGGCGTTGCTCGAATCGGTCACGGTCACGCCACTCAGCTTGCCGGTGCCCGTGTTGGCCGTCGCGGCGGCGCCCTTTACCGCGGCAGCGGCTGCAATCCGGGACGGATCGGTGATGGCGATCTCCATGCTGCCGGCGACGCCTGCGGTGGGCTGCAGCAGGAATCGGTCGTTGGCAGCGGGGGTGCCGCCCACGACCAGCGTGACGCCGTTGATCACCAGCGGATCGGCGGCGGTGCCGGTGCCGGCCAGCGGAACGCTGGCGCCGGTGTCGGCCCGGCTGGCCTTCCAGTTGCTGCCATCGAACTGCAGCACCACGTTCTGCGCGTCCAGCTTGCCCAGGTCGCCATAGGTGGCGCTGAGGCTGGCGGTGCCGGTGTTGGCGTTGTTGGCGGTGACGCGCGGGTTGCCGATGTTGAAGAAGTCGCCCCCGAGCTGGCCATACATGTCCACGCCCTGGTGGTGGGCCTGGTTGAAGGTCTCGGCCAGGCCGACAGCCAACTTGCCCAGTTCGGCCTGGGCCGGGGTCAGCACGGTGTCGCGGAACTCCATCAGGCCGCCGATCTGGCCGCCTACTGCCTTCGGGTCGAGGCGGATGGTGTTGCCCTGCGTTTCCAGGGCCAGCTGCAGGCGCTCGGGCTGGTACGGGTCGGCCACGGTGGTGACCTTGGTCGCGGTGGTGCCCACCACCAGCGCGTTGCCGCCGGCGGTGTAGACATTCATGATGCCGCCGTCCTGGATCACCGCGGTGCCGCCGGTGTAGCCGATCAGCTGGGTGATCAGCTGGTCGCGCCGATCGAGCAGGTCGGGCGCGGCGGTGGCGATGTTGGT
The DNA here is from genome assembly GCF_030985515.1 of Stenotrophomonas sp. Sm10. Lineage (NCBI taxonomy): Bacteria > Pseudomonadati > Pseudomonadota > Gammaproteobacteria > Lysobacterales > Lysobacteraceae > Stenotrophomonas > Stenotrophomonas sp. Sm10. The sequence continues at coordinate 41,180 of NZ_JAPTFO010000020.1, read as the reverse complement.
GCCGATCGCACCGTTGATCTGCGCGATCTCCTGCGCCAGGCGGTTGACCTCGGTGGCACCGGCCAGCAGGCCGTTGTTGACCTCGCTGTTGAGGTTGTTCAGGTGGGTGTTGAGCTGCACAAAGCGGTTGGCCAGGGCCTTGCCGCCATCGAGCATGTTCTGGCGATCGGCCGTGCCGGAGGCATTGGAGGACAGGCCACTGACCGAGTCGAAGAAGTTCGACCACACACCAGAGACATTCGTGGCCGCATCAGAGAACAGCGCGTTGACCCGGTCGGCCATGCCCGAAAGCTGTTTCAGGCGCGCCAGTTCACCGCTGCTGTCGAGCAGGCGCGAGATGGCCAGCTGGTCGGCGGTGCGGCGGATGTCGGTGATGCGGGTACCGTTGCCGACCGTGCCGTAGCCATAGTTCTGCGGATCGGCGGTGGCGAAGTTGACCTTCTGCCGGCTGTAGCCGGGCGTATTGAGGTTGGCCACGTTGTGGCTGGTGGTCGCCAACGCACGCTGGAAGGCGAGCAGGGCACCGGTACCGGTGGAAAGTACGCTGGACATGGGATTCCTCAACGACGGGTGATACCCAGCGCCGCGGTCGCGGTGCTGGCGAAGGTCTGGCCAAGGCGCGAGCCGGCGTCTGCCACGGCGGCGACGGCGCGCTCGATGGTCGGGCCGCCGGCGATCGCGGCGATCTTGGCCGCGTAGCGCGGATCGGTGGCATAGCCGGCGCGCTGCAGGCCACGGGCGAAGCCCTGCACGTCGGTGCCGGCCTGCAGGGCCTGCTGGTAGCGCGGGCTGGTCTTCAGCAGGCGCACGTAGTCGGCAAAGCTCTCGGCCGGCGAACTGTAGGCGCGGAAGCTGGCGGTCTCGTTGCGGCGCACGCCATCGACATATTCATGGGTGCCGGCTACGGCGCGCTGGCCGTTCCAGCCATTGGCCTTGATGCCGAACAGGTTGTGCGAAGTGCTGCCGTCGGCATGCTTGATGTGGCGCTTGCCCCAGCCGGTTTCCAGCGCCGCCTGGGCGACCAGGGCGCGGGCATCCACGCCCAGTTCCTTGGCCGCACGCTGCGCGTGCTGCCAGATGCTGGCGACGAAGCCTTCCGGGGTGTGCTCGCCGAGCTGGGCGACAGCGGTGCGGGTCGCCATCGCATCGGCCGGGCTGATCGCGGTGCCGCGGTTGCTGGCGGTGGCCGACCACTGGTCGCTGTTGGCGGCCCAGTCCTCGCCCTGCAGGCTGCCGATGTACGGATCGTCGGTGCCCAGCGAGCGGTGCATGCTGCTGCTCTCGCGCCCGGCGATCAGATCCAGGGCCTGCTCCATCGGCGCCACTGCCGCCTGCGCACCGTGCTGCGCACCGGCGGCCATCTGCTGCAGCAGGCGCACCGCCTGGCTGCCGTCTTCCAGTGGCATCGACGGTGCCGGCCTGGCCGGTGCATTGAGCTGGTAAGCACGGCTGGCCTTGGCCGGATCCACGCGGGTATCCAGCGCCGAGCCATCGGCGGCCTGGCCGGACAGCTGCCGGCTGATCATGCTGGACAGGCCCAGGCCTTTGCCGCGGGTCATCGCCTCGGCAATCTTCTGGTCGTACATCTCGCGGAACATCTTGTTCTCGCCGGGAAACAGCGAGTCGCCGAAGCTGGCGTCACGCATGCTCTTGACCAGCATCTGCGCGAACTGGCCTTCCAGCTGGCGCGCCACCTTGTCGATCCTTGCCGGATCGTTCTGTTGCGCCGGGTGCAGGTCGAATGCGGGATTGATGCGCATGTCAGATCACCTCGAGCTCGGCACTCAATGCGCCGGCCTGCTTCAGGGCTTCCAGGATCGCGATCAGGTCGCCCGGTGCCGCACCTACGGCGTTCACCGCATGCACGATCTCGTCCAGGGTGGTGCCGCCGCTGAACTTGAACATGCGGCTGCCGTCGTTGGTGGCGGTGATGGTGGACTGCGGGCTGGCCACGGTGCGGCCGCCGGACAGGGCATTGGGCTGGCTGACGTTGGTGTTTTCCTGGATGGTCACGGTCAGCGAACCGTGCGAGATCGCCGCGGGTCCCACGCGCACCTGCTGGCCGATGACCACGGTGCCGGTGCGCGAATTGACCACCACCTTGGCCGGGGCGCTGCCCGGGGTCAGTTCCAGGTTCTCGATGCGCGCCAGCAGGCCGACGCGTGCGCCGGGGTCGGTCGGCGCGGTGACCGCGACGGTCACGCCATCGATCGCGCGTGCCGCACCTTCGCCGAAGGCGTTGTTGAGCGCGGCGACCATGCGCGAGACCGTGGTGAAATCGTTGTTGTGCAGGTTCAAGGTGATGTCGCCGCCGTTGGCCAGCGGATCGGGCAGGGCACGCTCCACGGTGGCGCCGTTGGGAATACGGCCGACGCTGGGCACGTTCACCGAGACACGGGAACCATCCTTGCCCTGCGCACCGAAGCCACCCACGATCAGGTTGCCCTGGGCGATGGCGTAGATCTGCCCGTCGGCCCCGCGCAGCGGGGCCATCAGCAGCGAGCCGCCGCGCAGCGACACCGCGTTGCCGATCGAGGACACCGTGATGTCGATCGGCTGGCCGGGCTTGGCGAACGGCGGCAGTTCAGCGTGGATCGCCACCGCCGCCACGTTCTTCAGCTGCGGGTTGACGTTCGGCGGCACGTTCACGCCCAGCTCGCCGAGCAGGTTCTTCAGGCTCTGCACGGTAAAGGGCGCCTGGCTGGTGCGGTCGCCGCTGCCATCCAGGCCGACCACCAGGCCGTAGCCAACCAGTGCGTTGCCACGCACGCCGCCGACCTGGGCCAGGTCCTTGATGCGCTCGGCGCTGGCCGGGGCTGCCACGACCATCAGCATCAGCGCGACGAACGACGCCACGCGGCGCTGCCAGGAAGAAGAGGGGAGGAGTTTCATGGCCATACTCAGAACGGCGTCAGGCCGGAATTGAAGAAGCGGCTCAGCCAGCCCATCGCGTTGGACTGCGCGACCGGTCCGCGGCCGCCGTAGACGATGCGGGCCTCGGCTACGCGGCTGGAGGGAATGGTGTTGTCCTGGCTGATGTCGCCAGGGCGCACGATGCCCTGCACCTGCACCAGTTCATCGCCCTGGTTGAGCCGCAGGTTCTTCTGCCCCTGCACCACCAGGTTGCCGTTGGGCAGGCGCTGGATCACGGTGACCGTAACGCTGCCCTGCAGGCGGTTGCTCTGCGCGCTGTTGCCCTTGCCGGTGAAATCACGCTTGCCTTCCGCACTGGCGCTGAGGATGTCCTTGCCGCCCAGGGTGACCGGCGCGCCAAAGATGCTCGGGCTGCCCAGGCTCAGGTTGGACTCCTTGTTGGTGGCGGTGTTTGCACTGGTCTGCGCGGTGGTGCTTTCCAGCAGGGTGATGGTCAGCAGGTCGCCGACATCGCGTGCGCGGCGGTCTGAATACAGCTGCAGGGTCGGGCCGGCGGCATAGATCGCCCCGGCGGTGGGCGCGGCCTGCGGCGGCATGATCGGCTGGATCGGCGCCATCGCCGGGTAGGGGCGCACGTCGCCCGCGATCACGCAGCCACCGAGCAGGGCGGCCACGGTGCAGGCGAGGGCAGTGCGGGCAAAGTTGGAAATGGGCGACATGGCGGTTTCCCGGTTGGGCCGGTCAGATCTTGTTGTTGAGATAGCCGAGCATCGAGTCGGTGGTGGAGATCGCCTTGGCATTCATTTCGTAGGCGCGCTGGGTTTCGATCATCGACACCAGCTCTTCCACCACATTGACGTTGCTGCCTTCCAGCGCCCCCTGCACCACGGTGCCGAGGCCGTTCAGGCCGGGATTACCGTTCTGGGCCGGGCCCGAGGCCGTGGTTTCCAGGAACAGGTTCTCGCCGCGCGCCTGCAGGCCGGCCGGATTGACGAAGTCGGTCAGGGTCAGCGCACCGACTTCCACCGACGCGGCGTTGTCGGCCATCTTCACGCTGATGGTGCCGTCGCTGCCGATGGTGACCGACTGCGCGCCCTCGGGAATCTGGATGCCCGGTTGCACCGGGTAGCCGCTGTTGGTGACCAGCTCGCTGTCCTGGTTGATCTTGAACGAGCCATCACGGGTGTAGGCCGAGCTGCCGTCGGGCATCTGCACTTCGAAGAAGCCGCGGCCGTTGACCATCACATCCAGGGCGCGACCGGTCTGCTGCTGGCCACCCTGTTCGAAGTTCTTGGCGGTTGCTACCACGCGCACGCCGGTGCCCAGCTGCAGGCCGGTCGGCAGCTGCGTCTGCGCCGACGAAGAGCCGCCCGGCTGGCGCACCTGCTGGTACAGCAGGTCCTCGAAGCTGGCACGGTCCTGCTTGAAGCCGGTGGTGTTGGTGTTGGCGAGGTTGTTGGAAACCACCGACATGCGCATCTGCTGCGCATCCAGTCCGGTTTTCGCGATCCACAATGCCTGGTTCATCTTCGATGTCCTGTCTGGTGAAACCGGCCGCGTGGTGCGGCCCTTGTATGCGGGTGTGCAAGCGGTGTGCCAGCGCCGGCATCAGCCGGCGCCGGAATTCCGTCAACTGCCCAGGCGCAGCATGCTGTTGGCGCTGCGCGCGTTTTCGTCGCCGTGTTTGATCACCTGCACCTGCATTTCGTACTGGCGCTGCAGCTGGATCATCTGCACCAGTGCCCCGGCCGCATCGACATTGCTGCCTTCCAGCTGGCCGCTGTGCACTGCGGTGCCCTGTGCCGGTGCGAACGGCTGTTGCGGGTCGGTATTGCGGAACAGGCCATCCAGGCCGCGCTCGAGGCGCTCGTCCGGTGCCTGCACCACCTTGATCCGGCCGATCTGCGCCATGGTCTGCGGGCCTTCACCCTGCGGGATGATCGAGATCGTGCCGTCGGCACCGATCTCCATCGCCTGGTAGGGCGGAATGGCGATCGGGTTGTTGTTGTCATCCAGTACCGTGCGGCCGCCGGAGGTCACCAGCTGGCCATTGGGGGTGACCGACAAGGCCGCGCCGCGCGTATACGCCTCGCTGCCATCGCTGGCCTGCACTGCCAGCCAGGTGCCGCTCTGCAGCGCCAGGTCCAGCGGTTTGCCGGTGATGTGCTGCGCGCCGGGCGTGCGGTTGAAGCCAGCGTCGACGTGCAGCGCATCCACCCGCGAGGCAAAGCCGGGGCCGCGGATCGGGAAGGCTTCGGTGTTGGCCAGCGCTTCCTTGAAGCCGGGGGTGTCCGAGTTGGCGAGATTGTGGCTGAGCGTTCCCTGCGCCTGCAGGGAGGCGCGGGCACCGGTCATCGCCACGTAAAGGGCTTTATCCATGCGGGGAGTTCCGTGACAGGGTCAGCGGGTCATCAACGGATGTTGATGACCGTCTGGGTGATCTGGTCCTGGGTGGTGATCATCTGTGCGTTGGCCTGGAAGTTGCGCTGCGCGGTGATCATGTTGACCAGCTGCTCGGTGAGGTCGACGGTGGACGCTTCCAGCGAACCTGCCTGGATCTTGCCGAGGTTGGAGGTATCGGGCATGCCGGTGCGCGGCGTGCCCGACTCGAAGGTCTCGACCCACAGGTTGTTGCCCTTCGATTCCAGGCCCTGCGTGTTGTTGAAGGTCGTCAGCGCCACCTGGCCCAGCGGCTTGTCGTCGCCGTTGGAATAGCGGGCGTAGACCACGCCGGATTCGGACACGGTGATTTCATTGAGCTTGCCGGCGGCATAACCGTCCTGCTGGGTGTTGCGCAGCGCGAACTTCTCGCCGTACTGGGTCGAGCCGTTGATATCCAGCGTCATGTTCAGCTGGCCGGCGCCGGTGGTGGGGGTGAACGTGCCGAGGCCGACCTTGCCGTTGGCCGGGGCGGTCAGCTTGCCGCTGTTGTCGAAGGTGACCGCGGTCGGGGTGCCAGCGGGCTGGCCATCGACATAGTTGTGCACGGTCCATTCGTTGGGGTTGGCTCCCTTGACGAAGTACGAGACCTGGATGTGGCTCACGCCCAGCGAGTCGTACACGGTGATGCCGCCGCTGGAATGGTTGTAGCTGTTGGAATCGGCCGGGTCGAAGGTGGCCACCGTCGGCTGCTTGGCGTTGGCCGGCAGGGTGAAGCCGACCTTCACTTCGCTGGTCTGCTTCGGCGGGCTGTCGGTGGTCAGCAGCTGCAGGTCGACCAGGCGGCCGGCGTCGAAGTTGGTGCCATCGGCATTCGGTGCGAACACCTGCAGGCGCGCACCCTGCGGATTGACCACGTAGCCGGCCGAATCGGTCTGGAAGTTGCCGGCACGCGAATACACCCGCGAACCGTTCATGTTCATGGTGAAGAAGCCCTCACCGGAAATGGCCATGTCCAGGCTGCGCCCGGTCTGCTCGTTGTGGCCCTGGATGAACTGCTGGGCGACGTTGGAGACGCGCACGCCCGAGCCGGTCTGGTTCTTCGACAGGCCGTAGCTGGTGGAGGCGAACAGATCGGCGAACTCGGCGCGCGACTGCTTGAAGCCGGTGGTGTTGACGTTGGCGACGTTGTTGGCGGTGACGCTCAGGTCGGTGTTGGCGGCATTGATGCCGGACAGCGAGACATTGAAGCCCATGGGATGCTCCTGGTTGATGCGGGATGTGCGGCTCAGCTGACGCGGAGCACGTAGTCGATCGGGGCCGTGCCCAGGCCCTTGAGGTTCAGGTACAGGCCGTCGGAACCGACGGTCACGCTTTCCACCGGCGCCTGCACGTAGGTGGACAGCTTGGTGCTCTTGCCGGCGGTATCGACATGGTTGGCGACGATGGAGTACTTGCCCGGCTCCATGCGTTTGCCGTTGGCGTCCTTGCCGTCCCACTGGAAGGCGGTTTCGCCGGCGGCAGTGGCTTCCACGCTCAGCGAGGTGACCTTGGCGCCGTTGGCATCGGTGATGTCCACGGTGATGATGCCGGCCGACGGCGCGGCCACCGTGCCTTCGACGCTGCCCTCCTTCTCCAGTACCAGCTTTTCCGACGGCACCAGCACCTGGTGGCCGACCAGTGCCGCGCCACGCAGCACCTGGTCGCTGGCCATCGACTCCTGGAAGCCCTTCACCGTCTTGTTCAGATCGGTGATGCCCTGCACGGTGGACATCTGCGCCATCTGCGCGACCATCTGGGTGTTGTCCATCGGCTTCAGCGGGTCCTGGTGCTGCAGCTGCTCGGTCATCAGGCGCAGGAAATCGGCCTGGTCCAGCGTGTTCTTCTTCTTGGTGGCGTTGCTGTTCGGGGCGTTCAGACCAAGTGCGGTATAGACGTCCTGGTTGGTCTGGTTGTTGACGGCGGTGGTCATGGCGGTATCCGGTACTGCGGGCCTCAGCGGCCCATGGTCAAGGTGGCCAGGGCCAGTTCCTTGGCGGTGGTCAACATCTCCACGCCGGCCTGGTAATTGCGCGAGGTCGAGATCAGGTTGACCATCTGCGCCACCGGGTCGACGTCGGGCTGGTAGATGTAGCCATCGGCGTCGGCCAGCGGGTGGCCCGGCTCGTAGCGCTTGATCGGCGCGGCCTCGCTCTGGGTGATCTCCTTCACCTTCACCGAGGTGATGTTCGGATCGTTCTTGCTGGTGACGGCCTGGAAGATCGGTTCCAGCGGCTTGTACACGGCGTCGGCGGAACCGGCGACGGTGTCGGCGTTGGAGAGGTTGGAGGCGATGGTGCTCATGCGCACCGACTGCGCCTGCAGCGCGGAACCGGCGATATCGAAGATCGGCAGGTTGCTCATGGCTTATTGCCCCGTGATCGCGGTCAGCATGGAACGCACCTTGCTCTCGACGAAGCTGAGCGAGGCGCGGTACTCAAGAGCGGCGCGGCCATAGGCGGCACGCTCGGCATCGGGATCGACGGTGTTGCCGTCCAGGCTGGGCTGCACGCCTTCGCGCGCGATCTGGAACGGATTCAGGCCACTACTGATTTCGTAGTGCTGCTCATGGGTGGTGGCCATCAGGCCGTTGGCATCCTGCCCCTGGGCGTGGCGCAGGGCGGCATCGAAGTCCAGGTCCTGGGCCTTGTAGCCGGGCGTATCGGCATTGCCGAGGTTGCTGGCGATCAGCTTCATCCGCTGTTCGCGCAACGGCATGGCCTGGGCGTGGACGCCCAGGTAGTCGGTAATCAGGTTGCGCACGGTGCACTCCCACGGGAACGTTGCCCGGCGGAGACCCGTGACGCGGCCTTACGCCGCCATCGCGACCTTGCGCAGGCGGTCCAGCACGAAGTCAGCCAGCTCGTGCGGCGAGTACTTGGCGACGAAGGCATTGGCGCCGACGCGCTCGACCATCGCGTTGTTGAATACGCCCGACAGCGAGGTATGCAGCAGCACGTACAGGCCGGCAAGGCCAGGGTGGCGCCGGATTTCCGTCGTCAGCGTATAGCCGTCCATGGCCGGCATTTCGATGTCCGAGATGACCATGGCATAGCGCTCGGCCGGGTTCTCGCCCGAGGCGTGGATCTGCAGCAGATGGTCCAGCGCCTGCTTGCCATCGGAAAGCAGGGTGGCGCCAACGCCCAGCTGGTCCAGCACGCTGCGGATCTGCTGGCGGGCCACGCGCGAATCGTCCACCACCAGCACCTGCAGCTGCGGGCCATCGGCAGGCATTGCCATTGCTGGATCGAGTACGGCATCACCGCGTACCTGGGCGATATCGGCCAGCACGCTTTCAACGTCGATCACCTGGATCAGCTCACCCTGGAAGCGGGTCACCGCCGTCAGGTAGCTCGATTCGGCACCCAGTTCCGGCGGCGGGTGGATGTCTTCCACCGCGATGTTGACGATGCGCTCCACGCCGCTGACCAGGAAGCCCTGGATCGAACGGTTGAATTCGGTGACGACCAGGTAGCCAGGCGAGGTGTCCGCGTCAGGCTCACGCTCGGGGTGGCCGATGGCCAGGCCCAGGTCGAGCACCGGCACCGAGCGGCCGCGTACGTCGGCCACGCCGGCAAACTGGCTGGGCAACCCGGGCACCTGGAACAGCTCCGGGCGCCGCAGGACTTCCTGCACCTTGAAGACATTGACGCCAAAAAGCTGACGTCCGCCGAGACGGAACAACAGCAGCGCCAGGCGGTTGTGGCCGGCCAGTCGGGTTCGCTGGTCGATCCGGTTGAGCAGGTCATGGGACATGGCTGCTGTATCGGCGGGGTGGGCGCCAAACTTGAGGGCGCTCTGCCGCCTGCGCGGTCCGCACCACGTTTGTAGAGTCGACTGCCAGTCGACCGCTCTTCGATGCGATCACGGAAAACCCCGTGCTTCGCGCGAAAGTCGACTGACAGTCGACTCTACCCATCCGGTCGCATCCCCATCCCGGATCCGATCAACGGGTCCCGGCGCTCTGGCACACCCCTTGCACGCACCAGGGCCAGATTCCATCGACAGGAGGCGCCATGCGCCGGGTCACACCTCTATTCGCCATCGTGCTCGCCGCAGCCGCGCCATGGGCAGCCGCTGCAGAGTGGCAGCCGGTTGCCAGCATCCGCGCGGCGGCGTTGTCGACGCTGCCTGCCGGGAGCGAGGGGGAGGCGCAGGTGGCCGATGCGCTGCGCCTGCCCAAGTGTGGCGGCGCGCTGCAGGTGCAGCCCACCGCCAACACCACGGTGGAAGTCAGCTGTCCCGACGCCGGTGGCTGGCGCCTGTTCGTGCCAGTGAAAGTGCGGCGCAACCAGACCGTGCTGGTGCTCAACCGCGGAATCGGTACTGGAGAAACCCTTACCGCTGCCGATATCACCACTGCCCAGCGTGATGCCGCCCGGATTGCCGGTGCGGTGCTGGCCGATCCCAACGCAGCGATCGGCCGCATCGCCCGCCGTCCGTTGCAGGCCGGGGCCCTGCTGTCGAGCAACGATCTGGTGGTGCAGCGTCTCATCAAGCGAGGAGACAATGTGGCGCTGGTCTCGCGTCGCGGCTCGGTCGAGGTCCGTATTGCAGGCCGTGCGATGGGTGACGCGGGTGAGAACGAGCGGGTCTCGGTCGAGAACCTGTCCTCGCGGCGGATCGTGCAGGGCACGGTCGACGCCGCCGGTGACGTAATCGTGGCGCGTTGAATTACCGCAGAATATCCCTAAAGATCACGGCCCTGCGGCCGTTATCCCATGTGAACGGCAACTCCAGGACACCCCATGAGCCAGAAAATCGACGGCAACCTGCAGGTCCCCCAGGCCCTGCGCAGCGTGACGACCCCGGCCAACAAGCCCGGTGTAAGCACCGATGCGGCGGCACGCCCGGTCGAGGCGGCCGACAGCCTGCGCCTGACCGGCGAGGCCACCAATCTGCAGGCAATCGAGCGTGAGCTGACCACCGCCCCGGCAATCGACGCCCAGCGCGTGGCCGCCGTGCGCGAGGCGCTGCAGAACGGCACCTACAAGATCAATCCGGACGCGATCGCATCGCGCATGCTCGAGCTGGACCAGCAGCTGCACGGATGACTGCGGCGATGAGCGAGCCGCTGCAGCGTCTTGCCCAGGCCCTGGACGTTGAACGCCAGGCCCTGGTCGAGCACGACGTGCACGCCCTGATCCGGGCCACCGGCGCCAAGCTGGAAGCGCTGCGTGCGCTGGAAGGCGCGCCGCCGGTCGGGGAAGGCGAGCAGCTGCAGGAACTGGCCGAACGCAACCGCGCCAACGGCGTGCTGCTGTCGCGCCGGCGCCGCGAGGTCAACTGGGCCCTGCGCCAGCTCGGGCGCACCGAAGATGCCTCGGCCTACGATGCCAAGGGGCAGGCGCACACCGTCACAGCGCGCCGCCCACTCGCCGTCGCCTGAGGCGGCGGTCGAACAACCCCATCACGCGGGCTGAAGCCCGCTGCACGAGCGCGTATATTGGGCGTCTGTTCGAATGCCCCCGAGTCGCCGTGTCCGCTGCCAACGCCCTGGTTACCGCCCCCCTTCCGCCACAGCCGGTACTGCAGGCCCTGCTTGAGCGCCTGCGCGAAGGGCTGCTGCTGTTCACCGAAGACGGGCAGGTTGCGCTGGCCAATCCAGCCGCGCAGAACCTGTTGGCAAGCGGTGAGGATGGTGCATTGCCGCCCCCGCAGCGGCTTCGCGAGCTGCTGCCCCCCGATGCGCTGGAACACGCGCGCCAGCATGGTCACTGGAACGGCAGCCTGCCGCTGGGCGAGGGCGTGGTCATCGCCCACCTGTATCACCACGGCCCAGTGGGGCAGGGGCACTTCCTGGCCTTGTTCCGTCATATCGAAGGACAGGAAGACTACGAGCGAGAACTGCAGCAGCGCCACGCCGAGCTGCGCCAGGCCTACCTGCGGCTCAACGGTACCCAGGAGAAACTGCTGCAATCTGAGAAGATGGCCTCGATCGGCCAGCTTGCTGCCGGCGTCGCGCACGAGATCAATAATCCGATCGGCTACGTGCACTCAAACCTGGGCAGCCTGCAGGAGTACCTGCGCAGCCTGTTCACCGTGATCGAAGCCTACGAACGCGCGTTGCGTGCGCCGGACCCGAAGGCGCTGATCCCGGAGATCGATGACATCCGTGACCGCCTGGACATCGATTTCATCAGCCGCGACCTGCCGCAGCTGATGGCCGAATCGCGCGAAGGCATCGAACGGGTGACGCGCATCGTGCGTGATCTGAAAGACTTCTCGTATTCCGGGCGTGACGAGTCGTGGAAGCTGGTCGACCTGCACGCGGGCCTGGAATCGACCATCAACATCATCTGGAACGAGCTCAAGTACAAGGTCACCCTGGTACGCGAGTTCGGCCAACTGCCGCTGGTGGAATGCCTGCCATCGGAGTTGAACCAGGTCTACATGAACCTGCTGCTCAACGCGGGCCATGCCATCGCCGAGCGCGGCACGATCACCGTGCGCACCGGCGTCGATGGCGACCAGGTGTGGGTCGAATTCGAGGACACCGGCGGTGGCATCTCGCCGGAACTGCGCCAACGCATCTTCGATCCGTTCTTTACCACCAAGCCGGTGGGCAGTGGCACGGGCCTGGGCCTGTCGATCTCCTACAGCATCATCAACAAGCACCATGGCCGGATCGACCTGGACAGCACCCCGGGCGTGGGCTCGCGCTTCCGCGTGGTGCTGCCGGTGAAGCAGCCGCGCTGACCGCTTCGGGTAATGCCGGCCGCTGGCCGGCAACCTCATTGCACCCGGCATGCAGAGCAGCCGGCCAGCGGCCGGCTCTACCAGGCTGGATCGTTACCGCAGCGGGCGGTCCTCGCCGCCGTCTCCGCTCTCCACCGGCGCCGGTCCGGCGTTGCTGCGGCGCTGTTCCTCGTACGTGCGGAACGCCTGGTGGATATGCTTGCGCAGCTCGTCGTCGTTCCATGGCTTGGTCAGGAAGCGGTAGATCGCGCCGCGGTTGATCGCATCGGTCACCGTGTTCAGATCGGTATAGCCGGACAGCACCAACCGGATCGTGTCCGGGTACAGCATCTTCACCCGGCCGAGGAACTCGGTGCCGCTCATGTCGCTCATGCGCTGGTCGGACAGGATCACCTGCACGTCGTTGATCGCCAGCAGGTCGAACGCATCACGCACGTTGCCGGCCGCCAGGATGCGGTAGCCGTCGCGACGGAACAGCCGCACCAGCGATCGCAACACGTTCTCTTCGTCGTCCAGCAAGAGCAGCGTGCGGTCGGGGCGGGTCTCGGCGAAAGCTTCCGGGCGCAGGTAGCGGCGGCGCAGGGTCATGCCTGCGGCATCGGCCGACATCGGTTCGCCGAACAGGTAGCCCTGGAACACATCACAGTCGTTGCGACGCAGGAAGCCAAGCTGCGCCTGCGATTCAACGCCGTTGGCGATCACCGTCATGCCCAGCTGATGGCCCATGGCGATGATCGCGCGGGCGATGGCCGCCTCGCGGTTGCCGGCCGGCGCGCTCTTGATGAAGCTGCGGTCGATCTTCAGCTTGTCCACCGGGTAGCGCACCAGCGCACTGAGACTGGAGTCACCGGTGCCGAAGTTGTCCAGGCTCAGGCTGATGCCCTCGTTGCGCAGGTTGGCCAGCGTCTCATGCACGAAGTTGACGTTGTTGGTCAGCGCGCTTTCGTTGATTTCCAGCGTCAGCATCTGTGCCGGTATGCCCGCGGCCTGGATCAGGCCCATCACTTCGGCGAAGAAGTTCGGCCGCAGCAGCTGCAGGGTGGAGACGTTCACCGCGATGGTGAAATCGTCGAAGCCTTGGTCGCGCCACAGGCGGGCCTGCTTGAGTGCACCTTCCAGCACCCAGGTGCCGATCTGCACGATGATGCCCAGCCGCTCGGCGGTGCGCATGAAGCGCTCCGGCACCAGCATGCCCAGCGTCGGCGACTGCCAGCGCAGCAGCGCTTCCATGCCGACCACGTGGCCATCGCGGGCGCTGACCAACGGCTGGTAGCGCAGTTTCAGTTCGCCGTTGGGAATGGCATCGACGATCTGCCGCGCGATGATGCTCTCGCTGTGCGCGCTAGGCGGCGTGTCCACTGCGTGGATGCGCACCGCGTTGCCGCCCTCGCGGGCGGCCTGGTACAGCGCATCTTCGGCGTGGTCCAGCAGGCGTGAAACGTTGCTGGCATGCTCCGGGCACAGGCTCACGCCCAGCTTGCCGGTCATGAACAGCGTGTACGGCAGGACCGACAGCGGCAGTTCCATCTGCTGCCGGATTTCCTCGGCGAAATCCTCCGGCAGTGGCACCTCGGCTGTGCGTGGCACCGCGATCAGGAACTCGTCGCTGCCGTGGCGCCACAGCTTGCCGCGCCCTCGCAGGTAGGACTGCAACCGCTGCGCAACCAGCACCAGGGCCTGGTCACCTACCTCGGCGCTCATGTTTTCGTTGACAGAGGCGAAGTGGTCGATGTCCACATGCATCAGCATGAGTGCGGTACCGCCCGAGGCCGCCTCGGCGACCATCACCTGCAACTCGGGGTTGCCGGCACCGAGGCGATCAGGCGCATCATCGATGCTGACCGGGGGCTGGTTGGGATTCCACATAGGCTCAGTAGTCCGGTGACTCGGCGGCGGCCATGCTGGCTGCCTGGTAGGGGAGATGAACGTCGATCAGGGTGCCTTCACCGTGCGCGGATTCGATCCGTACATGGCCACCGACGCTCTGCGCACGCTCGCGCATCACGATCAGGCCCAGTCCGCGCGGGCCGTCGGGGTCGAAACCCTCGCCGTCGTCGCGGATCTGCAGGTGCAGGCCGCGCTGGCCGACGTCGCGCAGCTGCAGCTGTACCTGGCTGGCACGGGCGTGGCGCAGCACGTTGGTCAGGCTTTCCTGGGCAATACGGAAGCAGGCCTGCTCGATGCTGTTGTCGGGACGGTGCGGCAGCGGCTCGATCTCGGCCAGCAGCTCCACCGGCGAGGAACGGAACAGTACCCGTGCCTGCCAGCTCAGCGCCGCTTCCAGGCCCAGTGCGTCCAGCTGCGGCGGCCGCAGCAGGGTAGAGATGTCGCGCAGCTTGGCCACCGTGGTATCGGCCAGGCTGACGATCTGTGCCAGGTCCTCACCGCGGCGTTGCGGATCGTCCTCGTCCTGCGCGGCATAGGCAGACAGCTTGATCGCCGTGATCGCCTGGCCGATATCGTCGTGCAGGTCGCGCGAGATCGCGCGGCGCTCATCCTCCTGCAGCGAGAACAGGCGGCCGGCCATGGCCTGCAGTTCGCGGTTGCTGGTTTCCAGTGCGCTGCGGATGCGTTCGGAATCACTGAGATCGCGCACGATCAGCAGCTTGCAGTCGCGGCCGCCATAGCGCACCTCGCCCACTGCCAGGCCGGCATGGAAGCTGCGGCCATCTGCGCGCTGCATCGCCACCACGCTGCTGTGGCCCGGCCCCAGGTGCAGCTGGCCCGCACGCAGCTGGCTGCGCACGCGGGCCAGATCGGCGCTGTCCACCAGTGCCGAAAGCGGTTCGCCCAGCAAGGTGTGGCTGCCATAGCCGAACAGGCTGGCGGCCCAGGCGTTGGCGTACAACACGTGTTCGTCGGCTAGGATCACCACACCATCGGGCAGCACCCGCACCAGCTCGCGGAACTGTTCCTCGCGCTCGCGCAGCAGGCGACGCGACTGCTCGCGCTCGGTCACGTCCTGCAGGGTGCCCAGCACGCGGCTACGGCCAGCTTCATCGATACCGCTGGCGGCGCGCAGGTGCACCATCAACGCGCGCCCGTCCATCGACAGGACGGGCAGCAGCACGTCCACCTGCACCGGCTCGCCGGAGCATAGTTCGGCCAGCAGCTGTTCGGTCTGGGTGGCAGTGGCCGGATCGGCCGGCACCAGCAGTTCGTCGAAGCGGTGCCAGCGGCGGGCCTCGGGCGGGCGGCGGCCAAGCAGCCGGTAGACCTGGTTGGAGTAGCGACCCAGCCCGGTGGACGGGTCCAGCTCCCAGGCGCCGATACGGGCCAGCTCGTGGGCTTCCTCGACCCGGGCCAGCGCCTGGTCGCGGCGCAGCTGGGCCAGGTCTTCGGCGGTGCGGTCGATGGCAATCAGCAAGCGGGCGTTGTGGCCGTCATAGCTGATGGCGTTGGACCGCAGCTCCATCTGCCGTAGCGAGCCATCACGCAGTTGCAGCTGGGCACGCAGGATGCAGAGCTCCTGCGGCGCCTCGCGGATCGCCTCCAGCTTGGTCTGCAGTGCCTGGTCCTGGCCGGGCGGCCACAGCACGTCGATGGTCTTCTCCAGAAGGTCACCGCGCTCCCAGCCGAACGCGCTGCAGGCAGCCGGATTCGCGTCGAGGATCGCCAGCGTGTCCAGATCGTAGACCAGGATCGGGCCGGGATTGCCCTCGAACATCTGCCGCAGGCGCAGCTCGGAGGCCTGTTGGCGCGCGTGGGTGTGCAGCACATGCTCGGCCAGCGGGCGCAGCAGCAGATACAGCAGGCCTGCGCTGGCCAGGGCGAAGAACGAGCCCTTCAGGCCCTGCCACAGTGCCGCCTGCTGCGGATCGGGCACCAGCGCCTGCACCACGCTGTCGGTAGAGATCATCCAGGCCAGCGCCATCACCAGGTAGCTCAACACCACCCGGCGGCGGTCACGGCTCAGCGCCTGCGCCATCCGCGGGTCGGGAACAGGGGCGTTGCCGGTCGGTTCTGCAGGCATGGACGAGGCGGGTGACAGGGGCGCTGGTCATCTTACCCCGCAGCACGCCGTGACCACTCAATTATCCGCCGCAGGCGCCGTTAACCACTGCGTGCCCCGCTGACGGGCGTGTCATCCGGAGCAAGATCGCGTGGACCAAGGGATCATCGCCAGCCTGCTGCAGCACCCGCTTGCGTCGGCGCTGGTCATCGTCGACCGTACCGGGCGTCCGTTGGCGGCCAATCCGGCCGCGCGCGAGCATGGCCTGCCAGCCACCGTGGCGGCCTATGCGCCGATGCTGGAAGATCTGCGCCTGATGGCCGCCGATGGCGGCATCGTGGCCTGCACGCTGCCGGGCGGCCCGCGCGGCCACTACGACGGCCATCTGCGTGCGGTGCACGACGGCGCAGGCAACCTGCTGGCCTTCACCCTCAGCATCCCCGAGCCGGTGCCGGTGGACGGGGGAGGGCGCTGGGAGCTGGCGCTGGACAGTGCCGGCCACAGCCTGTGGGACTGGGACATCCCCAGTGACCGCGTGATGCGGACGCCGGCGCTGGGCGACGAGACCGCCACCGAGCTGCTGGCTCGGGTGCACAGCGAGGACATCGCCCTGGTGCGCGCAGCGCTCGACGAGCACCTGCATGGGCGCAGCGAGCAGTACAGTGCACAGTTCCGCTTCCGCCAGGCCGATGGCCAGTGGCGTTGGGTGCTGGATCGCGGCCGCGTGGTCGCGCGCACCGCCGATGGCCAGCCCCTGCGCATGGTCGGCACGCATACCGATATCGAGCAGCAGAAGCAGCTCGAATCGCTGCTGCAGGAACAGCAGCTGCACCTGAGCGAGGCCCAGCGCATCGCCAGCATGGGCAGCTGGTCGTTCGATCCCAACAGCGGGCATTTCTGGTGGTCGCCGGAACTGCGTTCGCTGCTGGCCCTGGAGCAGGGCGCCGTTCCGGGCCAGCGGCGTTGGCTGAAGCAGCTGCATCCACGCTCCCGCGGCGCGCTGCGCGCGGCATGGCGGCGGTTATGGCGCGATGGCCGCGCTGCCAACCTCGAGCTGGAGCTGACCCGCGGCCATGAGCCTTCGCAGCACCTGCGCCTGTGGATGCAGCCGCTGCTCGACATGGACGGGCAACCCAAGCGCCTGCTCGGCCAGGTACAGAACATCACCGAACAGCACCAGACCGATGCGCTGATCCGCTGGCGCACCGAACTGCTGAACCGGGTCTCCGCGCTGGGCCGCATCGGCGGCTGCGAGATCGAGGTGCAGACCCGCAGCATGCAATGGACCGAGGAGTGCTACCGCATCCATGGCCTGCGCAAGGAACCGATCACCCTCGACCAGGCGTTGGCGCTGTACACGGAGGACTCGCGCAACGCGTTCGAGGCGGCACTCGCCCGTATCGCCAACGGCGGCCTGCCCGAGCAGCTGGACCTGTGCTTCTACCGCCAGTCCGGCCTGCGCGTGTGGGTGCAGGTGCTGATTGAACTGGACCGCCGTGACGGCCTGCCGCCGCGGTTCGTTGTCCTGTTCCGTGACATCACCCGCGAGCGCGAAGCCAACGAACGCATCGAACTGCTGGCCCACTACGACCTGCTGACCGGCCTGCCCAATCGTGTGCTGCTCGGCGAGCAGACCGCCGAGGCCATCGAGGAAGCACGCGACCGCGGAACCTCGCTGGCGATGCTGTTCATCGACCTGGATGGCTTCAAGACCATCAACGACAGCTTCGGCCACGCCACCGGCGATGCGCTGCTGAAGGCGGCGGCCACCCGCCTGCACCAGAACCTGCGCAACAACGACCTGTTCGGCCGCTTCAGTGGCGACGAGTTCATTGTGGTGCTGCGCGACCTGGCCGAGCCGGAAGACGCCGGCCACGTGGCGCGCAAGCTGATCGCCTCGTTGGCCGAGCCGCTGCGCCGTGGCGAGACCACGTTGAAGGTCGGCGCCAGCGTCGGCATCGCGATGCTGGGCGATGCGCAGACCGACTTTGATTCCCTGCTGCGTGCTGCCGACGCCGCGATGTACGCGGCCAAGGAAGCCGGGCGCAATACCTACCAGTACTACAGCCAGGACGCATTGGCCCGCATCCAGCGCCGGCTGGACGTCGAGCATGCCCTGCATGGGGCCATCGAGCGCGACGAGTTCAGCCTGGCCTACCAGCCGTTGCTGCACGCTCACCACGGTGAGCCACCGGCGATCGAGGCACTGTTGCGCTGGCACCGGCCCGGGATTGGCTACTGCAGCCCGGCCGAGTTCATTCCCATTGCCGAAAAGTGCGGCGAGATCGTGCGCATCGGCGACTGGGTGCTGAACGAGGCCTGCCGCCAGGCAACCGCCTGGGACCGCGCCGGACTGCAGTTTGATCGCATCGCGGTCAATGTGTCGGCGGTGCAGCTGCGTGATCGTGGCTTCGCCGAACGCGTGATCGAGATCTGCCATGCCCATGGCTGGCCGCCGCAACGGCTGGAACTGGAGCTGACCGAGTCGGCGCTGATCCGTGACACCGACATCCTGCGCCATTGCTTCGACGTGCTCGAACGGCACGGCGTACCGTTGGCGGTGGACGACTTCGGCACCGGCTTCTCCAACCTCAATTATCTCAACCGCTTCCCGGTGGGGCGCCTGAAGATCGACCGCAGCTTCGTGCAGGGCATGCTGCACGACTCCGGTACGGCCGAAGTGACCCAGGCCATCGTGCACCTGGGCCATGCGCTGGGCATGAAGGTGGTGGCGGAGGGCGTGGAAACGCACCAGGAAGAAGACATGCTGCGCCGCCAAGGCTGCGACGAGATCCAGGGTTACCTGTACTCGCGCCCGCTCAGCCCGCGCGACCTGGCGCAGTGGCTGCGCCAGCCACAGCCGGTTTCGCTGCGCACCGATGCCAGCGGCGAAGCGGTGCTGGTGCGCTGACCACCCGACGCTGGTAGGTGCCGACCGTTGGTCGGCACGGATGCATGTACCTCGCGATCATCCACGCATGGCGTGGTTCTACTTGCAGCACCTGCAGTGGCGAGTGCCGGAGCCTGCCACGGTGGGTGCCGACCGTTGGTCGGCGCCGATGCCAGAGATCGCGACCAGCAATGAACGGCGCGGGTTTACCTGTCTTCAGCATCAGACCGCAAGGACCGTCTTGCTGCTGTCTGCTTGGCGAGTGACTTCAATTCAGCGAGACGATCCCGCTTGACCAGGTGCGCTGCCTGCCAGCCACCTTCAACAACCGAGGGTGAGAAGCTGTAGATCTCGTTGGGAGCCAGGTGGCCCAGTAAATCGAGTGCGCGTGCGTACAGGGGCTGCTCGTCATCGTCGGTGGCATCGAGATCGGGCGCGTCCAGGACGTGCAGCAGGAACTCCAGTTTCCAGTTGCGTTCAGTCGCGTCGGCAGTGGCTGCTACATCCGAGTCCGCCGAAACCTGTCCGCTGTGCGGGTCGATGCTGATATGCATGGAGGTGTTCTCTCCACACAAGAACATCTGGCCGAAAGGTGTCACCGCATAGGCATGGAACCGATCAGCACCCTCCATCGGAGTGCCCTGCAGGAAGGCTGCGACAACCCCTGAGTACAGGTGCGGATCGACCAAGATGAGCCTGTCGTCGCGATAGCGTGCGAACCCGTCGCGTCGCCACAGCGCCAGCAGCAGGTCGGGCAGCACGCCCTTCCATGAGGCAAGAGTCGCCTCGGAGAGCGCCTCGCCCCGGGAGCTCGCACTGAAGCTCTCCATGAACGCCCTGGTTTCAAAGCTTGATTCCTGCGCTTCGATGCCTGGTTCCACCAACGCATTCCTCCCGGCGTCGAATGGCAGATAATCCAGGAATGTCAGCATTCGCTCGGCCTGTGTGGCTTCCTTGTTCGCCTCCTGAGTTGAGATGATGGCCGCTGTGTTTCCAGAGACGAGCAACAATGTTCCCGCCGAAAGGCTTTGCCAGGGCTCGTTCAGCACCAGATAGCGCTCGGGTGCCTCGTCTACATCCGCGTCCAGGATGATGACCTGTGGACCATCCTTCACACACCCGGCGGAGATCTCGACAGTTGCATCGGTCACACCTGCATCAGGATCGGTCACATCTACAGGTGCGGAGTAGGGCTGTTGAAACTCGCCGAAGGACTGGAGCGCTTGGTGAAGGGCGAGCAGGGAGTCGGGATCTACGGCAAGCGGTTCTGAAGCAACCGGGAGCTGCAAAGCGAGTGAAAGGCAGAGGGCGGCGCTGGTCATCGGGCTGATCTGAACCGGAATCGGCCCTTTACGATGAAAGGCCGAGCGCTCACGATCCATGCAAACAATCCGAAAATCGTGAGTCGCGGGGCATCATCCACGCATGGCGTGGATCTACCTCGAAAATTCCGCCTTCAACTGTATGCGCAGCGCCTCGTCGATGGCGGCATAGCGCCGCTTCTGGACCAGATAGCTGGCCAGGAACAGCGGCAGTACCAGCAGCATCGGCGCCACCATCGGGCGCATCGCCACCAGCGGCAACAGCAGCAGCGACAGGATCGCCACGAACCAGCTGCACAGGCCCGTCACCCGCACCTCGTGCCGTCGCGCGTTGAGTACGATGCGACCGCGCATCACCGGGAAGTAGCGCAGGCCGAAGCTCGGCGCGAAGCTCTCGCGGAACGCCATGCTGCCATCGGGCAGCGCATGGAAGGCCAGTCGCAGCCACTTGTCCTGCGGCAGGTCACGTTCCAGGCTTCCCAGCGAGAGGCGGGCCTGCATGGCCGGTGACGCCGCAATGCGTTCGTTGAACAGGGTGATGCCCCAGCTGAAATAGCTGGCCGCCCAGGCCATCATAAGGACGGTCTCGATCAGCAGAAGTGCGATCAGGGCGATGGCCATCGGTCTTCCATGAAGGGTACCGGTGGATCATGCCATGCGCGACGGCCCATCCACGCATGGCGTGGATCTACTTAAGCGCATCCCCATCCAGCCCGAGATCCCAGGCCAGGCCCAGCAGCGCCTCGTCCGCCCGCGACGGGGCGGGGCGCGCGTCCGCCAGCTGCTGCAGTTCGCGGATCTCCTCGCGGGCGACCTCTTCCAGTTGCTGCAGCTGCTCACGCACGCTCGCGTTGCGCGGGCGCTCGGTGTCGGTGAGGGCGGGCAGGGCGCGGATCAGGGTCATGGTGCGCGTACAGGATGCATCCAATGGCGGGTTACAGGCAAAGGCCCCGGACGAACCGGGGCCTTGCGGGCTGCCGGCGAGGGCAGCGGGCATCAGGATCAGAACAGCTCGACGGTGCCGGCGCCCATGCTCTGCTGGGCAACCGGCTTGTGCGGCGGGCGTTCCCATTCGCTGCGCAGTTCGCGCAGGCGGCTGCCGGTGCGCTGCAGGGCGGTGGCGATCTCTTCGTCGAACACGCCGCCATTGCGGTGCAGCAGTTCCTGCAGCGCCACCGCTTCACGGTTGATCGCGGTCAGGCGGTCCAGGTGGGTGTGCACGCCGCCCAGGGCCTGGGTGGCGATGTCTTCGAACTGCAGGGCGCGCACGGCCTCGGCCACGCTGCCATCGATCGCACGGGCGCACTCGGACACTTCACGCATGCCGTCGCCCAGCGAGGCATTGATCTGGGCCACGTTGTCGAGCATCGCGGCCGCTTCCTGGCGCGCTTCACGGGAGCGGTCCATGTCGCGCGAGGCCATGTGCGAAACCGTCTCGCGCACCTTGGCGATGGCGTCCTTGGAGCTGTGTGCCAGCTTGCGGATCTGCTCGTTGAAGGTGGTCGAGCGCTCGGACAGGTTGCGCACTTCGTCGGCGACCACGGCGAAGCCACGACCGGCTTCACCGGCACGCGCCGCTTCGATGGCCGCGTTCAGCGCCAGCAGGTTGGTCTGGTCGGCGATCGACTTGACGTCTTCCAGCAGCGCGAAGATGCCATCCAGGTGCTGCGCCATCTGGTCGATGTGCTGCACGGTGGTGCTGCTCTGGCCGCTGACCTGTTCCAGCGCTTCCACCAGCTGCTCCATGCGGTGGCTGGCGTGCTGGGCGAAACGGGCAACGTCGAGGCCGGCATTGCCTTCGTCACCGGCGCGGTCGACGATGCGCGACAGGGCCTGGCTCTGCTGGCGCGACTTGCGGTTCATCGCATCGAAGCTGCCACCGAGGCTGGAGACGGCCTGGCGGATCAGGTCACGGGCGCGTTCCACTTCGCCGCGCGAACCCTCAATCTCGTTGCCGACGAAGTTGCGCAGTTCGGTCAGCAGCTGGTCCTGCTCACGCAGGACACGGGCATGTTCCGGGGAACGGTGCGCCTGGGCGCGGGTGGTCCACCACGCAAAGCCGAGCCAGCTCAGCGTCATCGTGGTCAGGATCGCCCAGCGCAGGGCGGCCGGCCATTCGAAACCGATGGCGAAGGGGAGCAGCAGGGTCAGAGCCAGGGGGGCGGCCAGACGGATGAAAATGCGTGAGTACATGGACGTTCTCGGGAGGTGCACGGAGGATGTATCGGCCGTACCCCCTTTCTCTTTAACGTCGATGTGCCCCGAAGTGCATTCTGAATGCGCCGGTTTTCCGGCGCTGGCGGTGATTCGGTGTCCGATTCCCTTTTCCATGGAAAAGCGCCCGGACCCCATGCGCTTACGCCAGCTGGCGGTCCACCGCCTCGATCATCGCCTTGCGGCCGAACAGGAAGTCCCAGTAGCTGCCGCCTAGCTGCCGCCATAGCACCGCCGAGCGCACCGCTGCCAGCAGCAGGGCGCGGATCTCGGCCACCACGCCAGCCTGGCCCAGGTAGTGCGGGTTGCCCTGCACCATCACCCGCGGCTTGAGGTGGCTGATGGTGTCCGCGTACAGGCTGCCCAGGCTGGCCAGCACATCCGGGTGGCCGCTGTCGCCCAGCTCGGCGGCCTGGCGCTGGGCGCGCTCGATGCCCGAGGCGACCTTGTTCACCGTGGCGCCATCCTGAACGAAGCGGCGCTCCAGCTGCAGCACCGACAGGGCCAGCTTGGGCAGGATCGGATCCTGGCCCTGGTTGCGGAAGTAGTTGTGCAGCAGGCGCAGCCCGGCCTTCAGTGCATGGCGGTCACCGAATACCGCCTGCGGCGAGGACGCATCGACACGGAACACGCTGTCCACGGCGGTGCGCACGGCGGCGGCGTCGGAATGGCCGGTATCGGCGATGCGGCGTACCTGCTGCAGGGCCTGGGCAATGCCGGCCAAGGCCAGGACGCGGTCGTCGACAGTGAAACTCATGCAGCGGATACCTCAAAAGGGGAGGGGGTGGTGCGCAGGCGCTGTTCCAGCGGCGCATCGGTGGCGGCGATCACCGCGCCACCCAGGCACACATCGCCGTCATACAGCACCAGCGATTGACCGGGGGTGACGGCACGCTGCGGGCGCGCGAAGGTGACCAGCACGCTGCCATCGTCCAGCACGTCGACCGTACACGGCTCATCGGGCTGGCGGTAGCGGGTCTGGGCGGTGCATTCGAAGCGTCGCGCGGGTGGCGAGCCCGAGATCCAATGCGCCGGCTCCGATCGCAGGCGCTCGGACAGCATCCATGGGCTGTCGCGGTCCTGGTCGACGTACAGCACGTTGCTGGCCACATCCTTGCCGACCACGTACCACGGTGCGGCCGGGCGGCCGCGTACGCCGCCGATGTTCAGGCCCTCGCGCTGGCCCAGGGTGAAATAGAACACGCCCGGATGTTCGGCGATCACGCTGCCGTCGGCCGGGTCAAGGATCTGGCCGGGCCTGGCCGGCAGGTAGCGGCCGAGGAATTCGCGGAAATCCCGCTCGCCGATGAAGCAGATGCCGGTGGAATCCTTCTTGGCGTGGGTCGGCAGGCCGACGTCGCGCGCAATCCGGCGCAGGTCGGTCTTTTCCAGGTCGCCGATCGGGAACAGGGTCGCTGCCAGCTGCGCCTGGCCCAGCTGGTGCAGGAAGTAGCTCTGGTCCTTGGAGCGGTCGGCGCCACGCAGCAGCAGCCATTGGCCACCGCGCTGGGCTACGCGCGCGTAATGGCCGGTGGCGATGCGCTCGGCGCCCAGCTCGCGGGCGGCATCCAGGAAATGCTTGAACTTCACCTCGCGGTTGCACAGCACGTCCGGGTTCGGCGTGCGGCCGGCCGCGTACTCGGCCAGGAAGTGCTCGAACACACCCTGCCAGTACTCGCTGGAGAAGTCCCGGAAGTGGAACGGGATACCGAGCAGGCCGCATACGGCGACCGCATCGCGGCGGTCATCCTCAGCGCGGCAGTCACCGCTGCCGTCGTCGGCCCAGTTCTGCATGAACAGGCCTGCCACGGCCTCGCCCTGCTGTACCAGGCGCCAGGCCGCGACGGAAGAGTCTACGCCACCGGAGACGCCCACCATCACGCGCGGCGTGCTCATGCGACCTCCCGGACCAGCGAAAGCGGATGGCGCTGGCCACCCAGGTAATCAGCCACCACCTGCCAGACCAGCGGGCTGCGCTGGCGCTCGTCGGCGGCCTGCAGTTCGGCCGGGGTCAGCCACAGCGCGCGGTCGATGCCGGTGTCCAGCGGCTGCGCCGGGTCGTGCGAGAGCGGGCGCGCGGCGTAGCAGAAGCGCAGGAACGCGGTGCCGTCGCCGGCAGTCCACTGGTAGCAGCCGATGAAATGGGTCAGCTGCACGGTCCAGCCGGTTTCCTCGCGGGTCTCGCGCAGGGCTGCCTCGGCCAGGCTTTCGCCCGGCTCGAGGTGGCCGGCAGGCTGGTTCAGCACCTGGCGGCCGTCGATGGTCTCTTCAACCAGCAGCACGCGGCCGCCGTCGACCACCACCGTGGCGACGGTGGCGTGCGGTGCCCAGCGCGGGTCCGGCGTGGCGTTCAACTCAGAACTCGTCCTTCTTGGTCAGCTCCAGCTCCATCGCGTCGGCGGTGCGGATGGCCGCATCGATGGCGTCGCTGAGCTGGTCCGGGGTGGCATCGGCATCGATCTTCACCACGAACATGGCGGTGGTGTCCTGCTTGACCCAGCCGCCCATCTTGGCGTCCTGCGAATCTTTCAGCAGGCGGTTGGCCACGGCCACCGGGAACTGCTTGGTCTTGGCGTTGTACGCCGGCGACCAGATCTCGCGGATGTTGTGGCTGCCGAAATCTTCCACCGCCGAGCGCACGTAGACCATCTGGGTGCGGTCACCCTCGACGTCGAAGACCATGCGGTAGTCGCCGTCCTCGTCGACTTCATAGGTATAGCCCAGCTTGTCCAGGTGGCGGCCCACGGACTTGTCGGCGGTGGTTGCGGCGGTGGCGGCGCCGGCAGGAGCCAGGGCGATCAACAGGGCGGTAAGAAGGGTCCTTTTCATGAAGATCCTGTGAAACAGTGTTGAGAGAAGATGCAATTGTGACGGCGGCCGTGCGTGCCGTCCAATCTGCGGCGGGCCGACGCAGGCTTCTCCGAGCCTCTATAATGGACGGATGCCCCATGAGTCCTCCCCCGATTCCCAGCACGAGCACGGCGTTGCCGTAGAACCTGCGCGCCCGGAAGTGGCGCCGCCGCCGTTCTACCAGGTGATGCTGCTCAATGATGACTACACCCCGATGGATTTCGTGGTGGACGTGCTCCAGCAGTTCTTCAACATGGACCTGGACAAGGCCACGCAGGTGATGCTCCACGTCCATACCCGCGGCCGCGGCGTGTGCGGGGTGTTCACCCGCGAAGTGGCCGAGACCAAGGTGGCCCAGGTCAACGAGTATTCGCGGATGAACCAGCATCCGCTGCTGTGCACGATGGAAAAGGCCTGACCGGCCTTTTGTAGAGCCGAGCCCATGCTCGGCTGCTGTTCGTGCAGGTATCCAGATCGCTGGCAGAGCAGCCGAGCGCAGGCTCGGCTCTACAGCCGGATCACGCTTCCGCCAGCGCCTGCAACGCCATCCTCGCGACCGATTCGTCCACAACCGCTGGGTCGCCATCATCGCGGAACCACACCGCCGACAGCCCTGCGCTGGCAGCGACCCAACGCAGCAGGCGGGTGCGCTCGAGGCCGGCCAGCGCGGTCACCTGTTCTACGCGCGCGGCAAACCGCTCGGGCCGGGTGGCCACATGGATGCCCGGGCCGCAGAGATCCGGGTTGCTGAACAGCGTCGTGTAATCGAACGCGCGATCGCCCAGCAGCCGCTTCGGGTCGATCGCCAGCCAGCCGCGCGCGCCGAAGTCGAGCACGTTGTCGTGGTGCAGGTCGCCATGCAGCGGCCGGATCTCGCGCTCTTCCTGCAGCAACCCCTCCGCCAGTGATCTGCACTGTTCCAGCAGTGGCGGCGGCGCAGCCCTTGGCTGCAGCAGGTCGGCGAACCATCTACGCAGGCAGACCAGTTCCGCTGGCGGCGCGCTCCGTGGCCGGTGCAGCCGCTGCAGGACCTGGCACAGGATCGTGGTGCAGGCGTCATCGTCGCCCGCGATCGAGCGTTGCCGCAGCGAGTCGCCGCTGGCACGCTCGATCAGGATCGCCGGTCCCTCGTGGGCCAGCAGGCGGGCGGCGCCATCGCCCTCCCACCAACGCAGCAGGCGATGGCTGTTCTGCTCTTCGGTTTCGCTGCTGATCTTCAGCATCGCCGGCGCGCCGGCAGCGGTCAGCACCGGCCAGAGCCGGGCGTGGGGCGTGCAGATGGCCGGGCCATCACGCCGCAATCGCCAGCGGCTCAGGTAGGGTTCGCTCATGCCGGTTGAGGTCTTCTGGAGTGAATGAAGATCAAGCGTTCTGCAGTGCTAACGCCATCTGAACGCAGCAATCCGCTAGGGTGATGGAAATCGCGTAGTCAGGCCGCATATTGTTCCCATCTGCCGCCGGAGTAATCCATGTTCAGCAAAGACCTCGAACACACCATCGGCCAGTGCTACAAGCGCGCCCGTGAGGCCCGGCATGAGTTCATGACGGTCGAACACCTGCTGTTGGCACTGCTCGACAACCCGTCCGCCCAGGCCGTACTGAAGGCCTGCGGTGCCGACGCCGAACGCCTGCGCCAGGAGCTGGAGCAGGCCATCGAGGCCTCGGTGTCCCGCCTGGCCGAGGATGACGGCCGTGACACCCAGCCGACCCTGGGCTTCCAGCGGGTGCTGCAGCGGGCCGTGTACCACGTGCAGTCCTCGGGCAAGAAGGAGGTCACCGGCGCCAACGTGCTGGTCGCCATCTTCGGCGAAAAGGACTCCCACGCCGTCTACTACCTCAACCAGCAGGATGTCACCCGGCTGGATGTGGTCAATTACCTGTCCCACGGCATCGCCAAGCTGGGCGAGGAAGGCGAGCAGCCGTCCTCTTCCTCCGAGGGTGAGGGCCGCATGGAAGGCGGGGATGGCGAGCCGAAGGGCGATGCCCTGACCGAATTCGCCAGCAACCTCAACGAACAGGCCCGGTCCGGCCGCATCGATCCGCTGGTCGGTCGTGGCGATGAGATCGAGCGCACCATCCAGGTCCTGTGCCGGCGCCGCAAGAACAATCCGCTGTACGTGGGCGAGGCTGGCGTGGGCAAGACCGCCATCGCCGAGGGCCTGGCCCGCCGCATCGTCGAGGGCTCGGTGCCCGACGTGCTGGCCGACGCGGTGATCTACTCGCTCGACCTGGGCGCGCTGGTGGCCGGCACCAAGTACCGCGGCGACTTCGAGAAGCGGCTGAAGGGTGTGTTGACCGCGCTGAAGAAGGTGCCCAACGCGGTGCTGTTCATCGACGAGATCCACACCATCATCGGCGCCGGCTCGGCGTCGGGTGGCACCATGGATGCGTCCAACCTGATCAAGCCGGCGCTGGCCTCCGGCGAGCTGCGCTGCATCGGCTCGACCACCTTCCAGGAATATCGCGGCATCTTCGAGAAGGACCGGGCGCTGGCCCGCCGCTTCCAGAAGATTGATATCGTAGAGCCGACCGTGGGCGAGGCCTACGAGATCCTGCAGGGCCTGAAGTCCAAATACGAGCTGCACCACAGCGTGACCTATTCGGACGAAGCGCTGCAGGCGGCGGTGGACCTGTCGGTGAAGCACATCGGCGACCGCCTGCTGCCGGACAAGGCCATCGACGTGATCGACGAGGCCGGTGCCCGCCAGCGCCTGCTGCCGGAAGGCCAGCGCAAGGAGCTGATCGACGTCGAGGAAGTGGAAGCGATCGTGGCCAAGATGGCGCGTATCCCGACCAAGCAGGTCAGCGCCACCGACAAGGACGTGCTGCAGCATCTGGAGCGCAACCTGAAGATGGTGATCTTCGGGCAGGATCCGGCGATCGAGACGCTGTCCTCGGCGATCAAGCTGGCCCGCTCGGGCCTGGGCAACCCGGAGAAGCCGATCGGCAACTTCCTGTTCGCCGGCCCGACCGGCGTCGGCAAGACCGAGGTGACCAAGCAGCTGGCGCTGCAGCTGGGCATCGAGCTGGTCCGCTTCGACATGTCCGAGTACATGGAGCCGCATTCGATCAGCCGCCTGATCGGCGCCCCTCCGGGTTATGTCGGCTTCGACCAGGGCGGCCTGCTGACCGAGAAGATCGTCAAGACACCGCACTGCGTGCTGCTGCTGGACGAGATCGAGAAGGCGCACCCGGACATCTTCAACATCCTGCTGCAGGTGATGGACCGCGGCGTTCTGACCGATACCAACGGTCGTGAAGCCAACTTCAAGAACGTGGTGCTGGTGATGACCACCAATGCCGGCGCGGCACAGGCCTCGCGGCGCTCGATCGGCTTCACCAAGCAGGACCATGCCACCGATGCGATGGAGACCATCCGCCGCAGCTTCACCCCGGAGTTCCGCAACCGCCTCGATGCGGTGGTGCAGTTCCAGGCGCTGGGCTTCGAGCACATCCTGCGCGTGGTCGACAAGTTCCTGATCGAGCTGGAGATGTTGCTGCAGGACAAGCACGTGAGCCTGTCGGCCACCCCGACCGCCCGCGACTGGCTGGCCCACCACGGCTTCGACCCGCTGATGGGTGCGCGCCCGATGGCCCGCGTGATCCAGGACAAGATCAAGCGTCCGCTGGCCGACGAGCTGCTGTTCGGCAAGCTGGTCAACGGCGGCAAGGTCAGCATCGATGTCCGCGACGACGAGCTCGTGGTCGAGACCCAGGCCGAACCGGAGCGGCTGCTGCCGGTTACGGTGGAGTGAGCTGAAGGCTTGGCGTGAAAGACTGGGAATGACAAGGGCGGCTTCGGCCGCCCTTGTCCTGTCTGCTGTCACCGGCTTCGGCGGCGCGCTTCGCGCGTGAACCGCCCGGCATCGATCGGCTCGATGCGCGCGACCTCGCAGCTGCCGCGACCGGTGTCCAGTGCGCTTCGGCCCTCGCTGCACAGCTCGTCAGCCTCCTTGCCGTCGGTCTTGAAGCCGAGGCGGGTGGCCAGCACGGCAGAAGGGCAGCTGTTGCGGAAATGCACCACGTAGTGGTCTTCACCGGAGCGAAGCAGGACGTTCCTGTCAGCGCCGGCGCGAACGATCTGCTGTTCGCCGGTCAGTGGTACGCACTGCGCCGGCGGGGTGCCAGCGGCATGGGCGGGCGGCGCCACCAGGGTGATGGCAGACAAAGCCAGGGGGACCAGCAGGGAAGACAGGTTCATGGCGGGGCAGGGGCGGCGATCCGGACTGGATCGGATCCCAGGATGCCGCCGCCGCTGCAAATGCGAATCTGCCGCAAGCAGGGCTGACCGACGCCACGGTGAGATCGGTCACGATGACCTTTGGCGCATCAGGCCGCGATCGAGCGGAACCCCTGTTGCCGGCCCTGGTCGCCGCCGTCTTCGATGACAAAGGCGACCGCCTCGTGCGGAATGTGCAGGCGCTGCTTGAGCGTACTGCCCATGTGCGATATCTCGCGCTGCACGGCCAGGTACAGGGGATGCGAGGCGTCCATGCTGGTGCAGACCAGGCAGGGCTGACCGAACCAGGTGCCGTCCGGGCCCTTGCTGGCGTAGCAGCGGCTGGTGACGGACTGCGGGTCAAGTACGATCAGGTAAGTCATGCACGCAAGGCCTCGTGTGAAGAACGCGTAGAGCCTAGGGCTCCCGCGCGCTGCTGGATTTCAGACAAGGACGAAAATCGAACGATCCCGGAGACTTTGACTTTATTCCGCGCACGACAAAGGGCCAGCAGCGAGGCCGGCCCTGTCGGAGTGGCGCACTGCGCCGACCGCTTACTTCATGCGGTAGGTGATACGGCCCTTGGTCAGGTCGTACGGGGTCATTTCAACCTTGACCCGGTCACCGGTGAGGATGCGGATGTAGTTCTTGCGCATGCGGCCGGAGATGTGGGCGATGATTTCGTGCCCATTTTCCAGACGAACGCGGAAAGTGGTGTTCGGCAGCGTCTCGCTGACGGTGCCCTCGAACTCGATGGAATCGTCTTTCGACATGTAGTCCTGTGCGGTTCAGAAAACGGCCACGCTGGGCCTAAGGCGCGGTATTTTACGCGTGATGGGCCCGGCTTGCAAAGTTTGTGTTAACCCCCGGCCAAACGCCGTGCTGGCAAGCGTCCGACCGCCTGGGTCCAGGGGCCTTCACGGCCGTCACGGTGTACGGCCTGACGGACGTGCTCCAGAAAGTCCGCGCGCGGCAGGTGCTCGGCGCCCATCCGCAGCAGGTGCGGATTCTCCACCTGGGCATCGATCAGTTCCCAGCCCCAGTCACGCAGGGTGGATGCCAGGGCGGCCAGGGCGATCTTGGAGCCGCCGCTGGCGCCACTGAACATGCTCTCACCGAAGAACATGGCGCCGATCGCCACACCGTAGATGCCGCCGACCAGCGTCTGCCGGTCCCAGACCTCGAAGGAATGGGCGAAGCCTAGATCGTGCAACTGGCTGTAGGCCTCAACCATCGCCGGGCTGATCCACGTGCCGTCCTGGCCGGGCCGCGGTGCTGCGGCGCAGGCACGCATCACACGACTGAAAGCGGTGTCGGCGGTGACCTCCCAGTCGCAGCCACGCAACTGGCGGCGGAACCGGCTGGACAGGTGCACGCCATCGGTGCGGAACACCATGCGCGGGTCTGGCGACCACCACAGGATTGGCTCGCCCTCGCTGAACCACGGGAAGATGCCGCCGGCATAGGCGTTGAGCAGTCGCACCGGATGCAGGTCGCCGCCCACCGCGAGCAGGCCATCGGGCTGGCGCAGTGCGGTCTCGGCCGGAGGGAAGGGAGCGTCCGGCGCATCGGCCAGGCGCCAGGGCAGCTGGCGGGTCATGCCGGCATTGTATTCGCCGTGGCGATCGCTGATGTCTGGCACCATCAGCGTCCAACGGCAAGGAGCCCACGCATGAGTGACGCGATCACCGCCATCCTCGATGTGCACGATATCCCGCGCACGCGCAACGACAGCCAGGGCATGCTGCTGGCGCTGGCCACTGAACAGCCCGGCCAGCTCGGTGCGCTGATGCTGCTGGCCCTTGCCCGGCGTTCACCCAGCTCGGCCTTTCTCGACATGGCGCTGGATCTGCTGCCCGATGAAGCGATTGTGCCGGTCTGTGCCGAGGCCTGGCGCCGCTATCGGGATGGCGAGCGCGGCGAACTGCTGGCCAGCGTGATCGAATTCACCAGCTACCAGGCGCCGCAGGTGCTGCAGGACGACTGGGAGGCCTTGCTGGCGCTGGCCACCGAAGACGAGCTGCAGCTGGCTTCGCAGGTATGGCAGGGCCTGCCCTCCGTCATTGCCGTGCAGTGGGCGCAGATTCTGGTTGAGGCCGACGACGATCGCGAGATGGCGCGGGCCAGGGCGCTGCTGCTGGCGGCGCAGCCCGAGCGCTATGCCGTTGCCCGCGGCTACCTCGCTGACTGGGGCGCGCTGGATGCTGAGGTCTGGGCGCACTGGGCCGGCGTCGCGGACGGACCGCAGCCGCGGCGCCTGCATGGGGAGCGGCCGCTGCACATCCGCTTCGGCCGCGAGCAGCATCGCGCGCAGCAGGCGGACGAACCGAGCTGGCGCAAGCGCATCTGGCGCCTGCACCCGACCTGGAATGGCGGGCAGGTACAGTACGCCGGGCAGATGGGAGGGCCGCTGGAATCGTTGTGTGGCAGCTGCCATGCACCGCTGCAGCGCCTGCTGCGAACCGACGCTGCCGCGCTGCAGCCGGGCGCGGCGGGTGAGATCACGCTGGGCCTGTGCCTGGACTGCAGCGGCTGGGAAGATCCGCCCGTGCGTTTCTATCGCCACGATGCCAGCGGCCTGCCCAGCTGCCACCCCAGCCAGCGTCTGGAGGTGCCGGCGACGCCGACCGACAGCGGTGACCTGATGCAGGCCGAGGTCGGCCTGGCCGCCATGGATACCTCGCGCTGGCGGCAGCAGGACTGGGGACAGTCCAATCATCGGCAGAACCTGTCGCGCGTGGGCGGCGCACCGAGCTGGGTGCAGAGTGCCTGGTATCCGGCGTGCATCGATTGCGGTGGGGAGATGCCCTTCGTGATGCAGCTGGATTCGACGCTGCCGACCACCGGTGGAGGCGCGCTGCTATGGGGCAGTGGCGGCATGCTCTACACGTTCTGGTGTGCGAAGTGCAGGGTGAGCGGGCACTTCTGGCAGTGCACCTGAGCACAGCGCCATCGCTATTGCTCTGATAGATGCCAACGTCGCTTGGCACGCCTCATTGCCCCGGTAGGTGCCAACCTTGGTTGGCACGCTTTTCCGCACCGCGCAAGTCGAGCAAGCTCGACGCTACGGCTCTGCGCGGAACGGCCCATGCCCCTGCAGCTCCTGCTGGTACCGCCGCACATCCCGCCGCTCCTGCCGGCACCAGTCCTGCAGTGCTTCTGCGAAATCCGCGTCGGCCACCCAGTGCCGACTGCGTACCAGCGTCGGCAGGAAGCCACGCGCCAGCTTGTGCTCGCCCTGCGCGCCGGGCTCGAAACGGCTCAGGCCTTCGCGCAGGCAGTACTCGATGCCCTGGTAGTAACAGGCCTCGAAATGCAGGCCGGGCAGGGTGGCGCCGCCCCAGTAGCGGCCGTACAGCGTATCGCCACCGCGCAGGCACAGCGCGCCGGCAATCGGCTCGCCGTCCTGTTCGGCCAGAAACAGCACCAGCCCGCGTCCCAATGAAATGGCCAGATGGCGCAGGAAGGCCTCGGTCAGCGCCGGGGCGTTGCCGTACTCGAGGAACGTCTGCAGGTAGAAGCGGTACATCGCCTGCAGGTCGGCGCGGCTGGCCTCGTCGCCATGTACCACGCGGAAGGTGATTCCCTGGCGGGTGACTTTGGCCCGTTCCTGGCGGATGTTCTTGCGATGCTTGTGGTTCAT
This sequence comes from Stenotrophomonas sp. Sm10, assembly GCF_030985515.1. Classification (NCBI taxonomy): domain Bacteria; kingdom Pseudomonadati; phylum Pseudomonadota; class Gammaproteobacteria; order Lysobacterales; family Lysobacteraceae; genus Stenotrophomonas; species Stenotrophomonas sp. Sm10. Next base: position 8,099 of record NZ_JAPTFO010000020.1, on the reverse strand, counting down.
CGCACCGAGGAACTGCTCGAATGTCGCCCAGTCACCCGGGTTCTGCCACTGGAACTGCACGTCCTCGCGCAGCAGCCAGTCATCGCCGAACAGGGCCTCGTCCACTGCGGTGTGGAAGTTGATATGGGCCGAGGATACCTCCAGCGCGGGCAGGGCCTCGCGCAATGCCAAAAGCAGGGCGGCGCGCCCTGAATCGTGACGTGCCAACAACCGCGGGCCAGTGACCGGCGAGTAAGGTACTGCGCCCAGCCACTTCGGATAGTAGTCGCGGCCATGCCGTGCATACGCGTTGGCCCACGCATGGTCGAACACGAACTCGCCGTGAGAGTTGGTCTTCAGGTAGCCCGGAATGGCGCCGACCAGGGTGTTGCCTTCCCAGAGCGTGAAGTGCTGGGCCTGCCAGCCCCAGTCCTCGCGCAGGCAACCGTGCTGTTCAAGCCCGGATAGGAAGGCGTGGCTGACGAATGGGTTGCGGCCGTCGTGCAGGGCATCCCAGTCGGTCGCGGCAATGGACTGCAGGGAGTGGAGAAAGCGGGGGGAAGGCATGGGAGAAGGATAGGGCAGATGAAACAGAAAGGCCGACGCACTGGCGTCGGCCTATCATCCGGAGTCGGGTGTGGCTCGACCCTGCAGGAGCGGGTCAGCCTCTCAGCTGGCCTTGCCCTGGGCGTCCAGGTAGCGCTCGGCGTCCAAGGCGGCCATGCAGCCGAAGCCGGCCGAAGTGATCGCCTGGCGGTAGTGCTGGTCGGCCACGTCGCCGGCAGCAAATACGCCTTCCACCGAGGTCTGGGTGGCGTTGCCGCCCAGGCCCGAGCGGATCTCCAGGTAGCCGTTGTTCATCGCCAGCTGGCCGTCGAACAGCTGGGTATTCGGATGGTGGCCGATGGCCACGAAGAAGCCGTGGGCGTCGATGTCACGGGTACTGCCGTCCAGCGTCGACTTCACGCGCACGCCGGTCACGCCGGCGTCGTTGCCCAGCACTTCCTCCACCTGGTGGTGCCAGACGGTCTCGATCTTGCCGGCAGCAACCTTGGCAAACAGCTTGTCCTGCATGATCTTTTCCGCCTTCAGGGTGTCGCGGCGGTGGACCAGATAGACCTTGCGGGCGATGTTGGACAGGTAAAGGGCCTCTTCCACGGCGGTGTTGCCACCGCCGACCACGACCACGTCCTGGTCGCGGTAGAAGAAGCCGTCACAGGTGGCGCAGGCGGACACACCGCGGCCCTTGAAGGTCTCTTCGGTCGGGATGCCCAGGTACTTGGCGGTCGCGCCGGTGGCGATGATCAGCGCATCGCAGGTGTACTCGTGGCTGTCGCCGATCAGCTTGAACGGGCGCTGCGACAGGTCGGCGGTGTGGATGTGGTCGAAGATGACCTCGGTCTCGAAGCGCTCGGCGTGAGCCTGCATGCGCGCCATCAGGTCCGGGCCCATCAGGCCGTGGGCGTCACCCGGCCAGTTGTCCACCTCGGTGGTTGTCATCAGCTGGCCGCCCTGCTGCAGGCCGGTGATGACGACCGGCTTCAGGTTGGCGCGGGCGGCGTAGACGGCGGCGGTCCAGCCGGCCGGTCCGGAACCGAGGATGACGAGGCGCTGGTGGCGGGAGGGCAGGCTGGTGCTCATGTAGACTCGCGAAAAGGTAGATGGGACAAGGCGCTGGCGATGTTTGCGCAGCATCCGTGGCTGGTCATAGAGTGGCGGCTGGGGCAGGGCGATTCAAGCCGATGAACGGAACGCCGTCATCCAGCAGTGGTTTCGGCCCTCAGATTGCCCTGGCGGACGTCGCATAACTGAAAACTGACGCCGTCTCATTTATTATCAATCACTAACAGCGCATTCCAAAGGTATGGTCTAAGGTGGCGAAGCAGGTCCCCGAACGCTCCAAGTCCGACGACAGCAAGGCGTCACGTCGCACGGCCGCGGCGGCGACGACCGACAATCCACGCCGCCAGCGCCTCTGGCGCGACCTGGGCCTGATCGCCATCGCGCCGGCCCTGCTGTATCTGGCGGCCAGTCTTTTCACCTATTCAGCGACTGATCCGGGCTGGTCGCACACCGGCAGCGTGGTTGCGCCGGTGCACAACCTGGGCGGCCGCGCCGGCGCCTGGATCGCCGACGTGCTGCTGCAGCTGTTCGGCTACATCGCCTTCCTGCTGCCGGTGGTGCTCGGCGCGCTGGCGTGGATCGCCATGTTCGGCCTCAAGCGCGAGAGCAAGGGCGAGAACGACCTGGATCCGGCACTGCGCCTGGTCGGTCTGGTCGGTTTCCTGATCGCCGGCACCGGCTTCCTGCATGTGCGCCTGTTCAGTGGCGATGTCGCCAGTGCCGGCGGCATCCTCGGCAAGCTGGTCGGCAATTCGCTCACGGTGGGCTTCGGCGCGCTGGGGGCGAACCTGTTCGTGCTGGTGCTGCTGCTGGCCTCGATCACCCTGGCCACCGGGCTGTCCTGGTTCACGGTGATGGAGAAGATCGGCCGCGGCGTGATGTCGCTGGCGCCGTTGCTGGAACGCAAGAAGGAAGAAGTCACCGAGTGGAAGCAGACCCGGGTGATGCGCGAGGAACGCCAGGAAGTACGCAAGGCCGACGCCGAGGTGCGCGCCAAGCGCGAGCCGGTGAAGATCGAGCCGCGTCCGGAGCCGGTGATCGAGAAGAGTGATCGGGCCAAGCGCGATACCCAGATTCCGATGTTCCGCGGCGTCAACGGTGATGGCTCGGACCTGCCGCCGCTGGCGCTGCTGGATGATCCCAAGCCGCAGCCGAAGGGCTACGACGAAGAAACACTGGAAACCCTGTCGCGGCAGATCGAGTTCAAGCTGAAGGACTTCCGCATCGATGCGCAGGTGGTCGGCGCCAATCCCGGCCCGGTCATCACCCGCTTCGAGATCGAGCCAGCACCGGGTATCAAGGTCAGCCAGATCAGTTCGCTGGACAAGGACATCGCGCGTGGCCTGTCGGTGAAGTCGGTGCGCGTGGTCGATGTCATTCCGGGCAAGTCGGTGATCGGCCTGGAAATCCCCAATGTCACCCGCGAGATGATCTTCCTGTCCGAACTGCTGCGCTCGAAGGAATATGACAAGTCGGCCAGTGTGCTGACCCTGGCGCTGGGCAAGGACATCGCCGGTCGCCCGACCGTGGCCGACCTGGCACGCATGCCGCATCTGCTGGTGGCCGGTACCACCGGTTCGGGCAAGTCGGTGGCGGTCAATGCGATGGTGCTGAGCCTGTTGTTCAAGGCCTCGCCGAAAGACCTGCGGATGCTGATGATCGACCCGAAGATGCTCGAACTGAGCGTCTACCAGGGCATCCCGCACCTGCTGGCGCCGGTGGTCACCGACATGAAGGAGGCCGCGAACGGCCTGCGCTGGTGCGTGGCCGAGATGGAGCGCCGCTACAAGCTGATGAGCGCGGTGGGCGTGCGCAACCTGGCCGGCTTCAACAAGAAGGTGAAGGAAGCCCAGGACGCCGGCCAGCCGCTGATGGATCCGCTGTTCAAGCCGAACCCGGAGCTCGGCGAGGCACCGCGTCCGCTGGAAACGCTGCCGTTCATCGTCATCTTCATCGACGAATTCGCCGACATGATGATGATCGTCGGCAAGAAGGTGGAAGAGCTGATCGCGCGCCTGGCGCAGAAGGCGCGTGCGGCCGGCATCCACCTGATCCTGGCCACGCAGCGCCCGTCGGTGGACGTGATCACCGGCCTGATCAAGGCCAACATCCCGACCCGTATCGCCTTCCAGGTCAGCTCCAAGATCGACTCGCGCACCATCCTCGACCAGTCCGGCGCGGAAACACTGCTGGGCCACGGCGACATGCTGTACCTGCCGCCGGGCACCGCGCTGCCCGAGCGTGTGCACGGTGCGTTCGTGTCCGACGATGAAGTGCATCGCGTGGTCGAGCATCTCAAGGCGATGGGCCCGGCCGACTATGTCGACGGGGTGCTGGATGAGGTGCAGACGATGGGCGACGGCGTGGTCGTCGGTGCCACCGGCCTGCCCGAGACCAGTGCAGCCGGCGACGAGTCCGACCCGTTGTATGACGAAGCACTACGGGTGGTCACCGAGACCCGCCGTGCCTCGATTTCCGGCGTGCAGCGCCGGCTGAAGATCGGCTACAACCGTGCAGCGCGACTGATCGAGGCCATGGAAGCGGCCGGCGTGGTCAGCCCGCCGGAGCACAACGGCGACCGCACGGTGCTGGCACCGCCGCCGCCGAAGTAAGACCCGACGTATCCCCCACGACGTCCAAGGAACCGACGCATGCTTCACCCCGTACCAAGCGCGCTGGCGCTGGCGCTGGCAGCCCTGATGGCTGCCGGCCCGGCACTGGCAGAAACCGCCACCTCCGCGCCCGCCACGGCGCCGCCTTCCACCAGCGGCGATACCGAAGCCAGCAATAATTTCAGCATTGTCCGTTACCGCGCCGACTACCAGGTCCGGCCGGACGCGGGCAATGTGCAGACCGAAACCTACGAAGTCCTTCTCAAGACCAAGGCCTCCGTCGAGCAGTTCAGCCAAGTGCGGCTGAGCTACAGCGAAAAGATGGAGACGCTGGAAGTGCTCGGTGCCTACACCATCACCGCCGATGGCCAGCGCCGCGACGTGCCGGCCGACCGCATCTACACCCAGGAGAGCTACTCCAGCGCCTCGGCGGCGATGTATGCCGACCGCAAGGTGCGGGTGATCGTGTTCCCGAACCTGGCCCCGGGCACGCGCCTGTACTACCAGGTGCGCCGCACCCAGGCTACGCCGTACTTCCCGGGCTATTTCGGCCTGTGGGAGACCTTCAACGTCTTCACCGAGTACGAGGACGCCGAGGTCACCCTGAGTGCGCCGGCCAACCTGCCGATGTTCGTCGACAGCCGCGGCGTGCAGGGCAGTGACCGGCCGACGGTGAAGAACGGCCAGGCGCAATGGCGCTGGCGCTACCAGCGTCGTGAGGCGATGCCGGCGCAGAACTGGTCGGCGGCGGGCTGGGAGTTCGGCCCGAACATCATGGCCAGCACGTATCGTGACTGGTCGCAGATGGGGCGCGCCTACCAGCTCAAGGCGGGCCCGGCGGCCGAGGTGACCCCGGCGCTGCAGGCGCTGGCTGATGAGATCACCGCCGGCATCAGCGACCGGCGCGAGCAGGCCGATGCGCTATACCGCTGGGTGGCGCAGAACATCCGCTACGTGGCGGTATACCTGGGCAATGGCGGCCTGGAGCCGAACAGCGCGCAGAGCATCCTCGACAATCACTATGGTGACTGCAAGGATCACGTGACGATCCTCGAGGTGCTGCTGGCGGCCAAGGGCATCGCCAGCTCGCCGGTGCTGATCGGTGCGGGGGGCGGCCCGACGCTGCCGAAGATTCCGGTGCTGGGCCGCTTCAACCACGCCATCACCTACATTCCCGAATTCGATCTGTACCTGGATTCGACCACCGCGTGGGCGCGCTTCGGTCAGCTGCCAGAGGGTGACCTGGGTGCACCGGTGATGCGTACCCGTGACGCCACGCTGGCGCGCACCCCGGCCAACACGCCGGAGCGTAACGCCACCTCGATGGAAGTGCGGTTTACCTTCGACGCCAACGGCAACCTGCGCGGCGAGACCATTCCGAAACTGGGCGAGAACGCCGAGATCGGCATGCGTGCGCAGTTCTCCCAGCTCAACGCGCAGAACCGTGCGCGCGCTGAAGAGCAGATCATGGCCTCGTCTGGTTTCGACGGGCGAGGGCAGCTGCAGATCCAGGGCGTGCCGGTCGACCTGACCCGGCCCTTCGGCTATCGCATGGCGTTCCAGGCCGAGGACTACGCCGACTTCAGCGTGGCCGGCGGCATGGCGGTGCCGGACCCGCCGGGTGGCGAGTCGGTGCGTGGCCTGTACGCCACCGCTTCTGCGCCGGCCAACGAAACGCCGTTCTACTGCAATGCCAGCCTGCGCGAGGAAACCTATCGCCTGCAGTTCCCGGCCAACGCGCCGATCATCGCCATCCCGGCCAGCCAGCGATTCGCCAACGCCGCCGGCGAGTACCGCGTGGACTGGAGCCGCGAAGGGCAGGAGGTGATCGTGCACCACCGGTTGCAGCAGAATGCGGTGCGCGGCCCGGAGGCATTGTGCCAGCCGCAGGATTATCCGGCGTTCCGCGCGCTGTACCGCGAAGTGCGTCGCGGCTTCCGCGGCCAAGTGCTTTACGGCGAGCTGCCGGCATCTGGCGGCTGAATCGCCGATGGACGTTCAGGGCGGCATAATGTCGCCCTGATCGCCCATTCATCTTTCGCCGGGCACACTGGCAACCACCTTTCCTGGCGCCCGCGCCCACAGGATTCCCGCATGAACTTCCGCTTCCGCCGTTTCCTTGCCACCACCACCCTGGCCGTGGCCTGCGCCGCCGCCGGCAGCGCCTGGGCTGGCGCCCGCGATGACCTGAAGACTTTCACCAGTGGCCTGAAGGGCCTGGATGGCCAGTTCAGCCAGCAGGTGTTCGACAGCCGCGGCAAGGTGAAGGAATCGACCAGTGGCCGCGTGGCGCTGTCGGCGCCGCGCCTGTTCCGCTGGGAATACGTGCGCCCGCACGAACAGCTGATCGTGGCTGATGGCAAGAAGGTCTGGATGTACGAGCCGGACCTGGAGCAGGCCACCGTGCGCGAGCAGGGCAAGGAAGAGCAGAACAGCCCGCTGACCGCACTGATCAACCCGGCGCTGCTGGAGCAGCAGTACGACGTCAGTGAAGAGGCCGCGCAGCGCGACGGCCTGCAGTGGCTGTCGCTGTCGCCGAAGCGCGAGACCGAGGCCAGCTTCCAGTACGCCGCGCTGGGTTTCAACGCCCAGGGCCTGGCCAAGATGGAGATCACCGACGCCGTCGGCCAGCGCACCGTGATCACGTTCAGCGGCTGGAAGCGCAACCCGGGCTTCGCCGCCGGCACCTTCAGCTTCACCCCGCCGAAGGGTACCGACGTCATCGGTAATTGATCAGGGCGCCGGGCATGGCCCGGCGCTACCTGCTCTGGTGGGTGTCAATCGGCACCGCGTTGGTGGGTGTCAACCTTGGTTGACACGCTTTCGGCCAGCTCATCCGTTGTCCGGATGAACGATCACCTGCCACGCGGTGCCATCAAATCGAATCAGGTCCCAGGGCGTCAGCACCCACAGCACGCTACCGACGGAACTGATATCAACAATCGTTGCATCTCTCAGTTCTTCGGGGATGCCTTCCAGCAAGGGTTCAACTAGGCCGGTTTCTAGACTGTAGACGTAGAGGCCGCCATTCTCAGAGCCGATGTAAACCTGTTGCTTGTACTGGCACACAGCGTTGAAGTTGATGCCTTCGCCGACCTCGTGGTGCAGGCACTCGAATCCAGTGGAGATGTCGCCCGTAACGATGGTGCCGTGCATTCCTACAAAGACGAGGCGGCCCTGGTCAGTCCTGCAGGCATGAAACAGCTCCGCAGGGGTGACTTGTTCGGGCAGGGTCCAGCTCGAGCCATCCCAGTGTGCAATGAGACCATGAGAGCCGATTGCGTAGAGGTCAGCAAGGCCCGTTCCGCAGAGGTCGTTCACGCTCCCCACGTGGAACTCAGCAAGTAACTGGTTGAATCCTCCATCCTCCCGTACACCGGTCATGTATGCGCGCCAATCGGCGAATCTCCTGCGGAGCTCTGCGTCGCGTTCCATCGGATCTTGAGGAAATGCGGGAATATCGCCCAGTTCGAGCAGGTGGCCGACATCGTCGAGCCAACTGTCGAAGTCATCCAGATCCGACTCGTCCTTGTCCTCCTCGCAGAAGGCAGTCGCGAATTGGGTTGGAAGCTGCTGCCATCCGCCTTCGCCCCGATGATGGATCTGCCCTCTTGTGCCCGCGCAGAAAAGGTCGTCGCCCAGCAATCTCAAACAGGTAAGACCTCCGGGGAAGTCGGCGCCTTCCGCCGAGACGTACTCGATCGTGGCCCCAGCACGGGAGTAATCTTCCAGCTGCCCATAGAAATCCAGCGCAAGCACACGACGGGGGCGACCGCCTTCTTCCTCTGGGACAAGCTCTGTGGACATGACCTGGAAGTCCTGCAGGTCATGGTAGAACCACTCCTCTTTGGGGGTGCGGCCAAAGACGAACATGCGGGTGGGTGG